>NZ_JBEZYF010000007.1:0-211283 GCF_040638415.1 Kribbella sp. NPDC026596
GAACTCTTGGTAGGTCCGCGGGTAATCCACCCCGCCGACCGGGCGTTGACTCGCCGACACCCTCAAACCCTACTGCACTCAAGCAGAGATGCAGGACATGTGTTCTATTGTATGCGCAGAGTGATGAGCCTTCAAATCCCTTGTCCACAAGGGAACCGCGTCAGTCGATGATGCGCCAAGTGCCGGTCGACCTCAGCTTGTGGCTGAGGTCATGCGGGCAGGCCGCGGTACTCGCCGACGACCTGGAGGTGTGATCGGCCTCTGAGCGGTCCTCAGCCGGCCGTCAATCGGCTTCCCTCGCCCTTGGCGCCGAGTCATTTCCTGGGGGCTTGCCTCAGCCTCGGGTGGGCCGCGTCCTGCTTGATGCTCACCGGGAACCATCGGGCGGCCGAGCCGCCGACCTTCTGCTTTCCGCCCATCCCACAGACGAGGACCCGAAGACCATGTGGCGTACGGCGGAATGGATGCCATCGGCACCTATCAGCAGATTCGCGTTCAGCGTCGATCCATCCGCCAGCCCAACCCGCACCCCGTCAGGCTGATTAGTCATGGTGGTGATTCCGGCGGCGCAGATGACTGCTCGCGTGTTCCTCCTCAGGTGACGAGCCTGCGCAGGACGGTCGCTGTGCCCGTGCCGCGCGAGCCGAGGCCCCGGTGCAGGAGCAGTCCGTCGACGGTGGCCGCGAGTACGTCGGCAGTCGGCCGGCTCGGGCACTTCGCGGAGCCGCAGAAGGTCCTCCAACCGGCCCCGGAAGTCGGCCACCAACGCCGCGAGCTGCTCACGCAGTTGCTCGTCCCGAGTGGCGGCCAGGTAGGCCTCGACGAACAGCAGGGACATCGGGTCGGTGCCGTCGTACGACCGAGGCGACCATCGCGTCGACCGCTTCCGCCGGAGTCTCGGCTGCCCCGAAGACCTCGTCGGTCTCGGCCAGCACCTGACGCATGGCCGTGACGACCGACTCGGTCGTAACGCACGCGTCAGTACCTCGACAACAGCGTGCCGGAGTTACTTGCGGCCGAACTTCCACCACTTCGGCTTGTTCATCTTGATCTCGTCGTCGGTCATCGGCGGCGGGACCGGCGGCCGGGACTCCTCGGTGAGGAAGTCGCCGGACTCGGTGTCGTACGGCGTGACGCCGAGGCGGCTGCTGATCTCCATCACGATCGGGATCGAGCGCGGGCCGTCGTTCAGGTAGAACGTGATGTCGCGGACCTCGACGCCCTTGCCGATGGTCATCTCGACGTCGTACTCCGGACTTCGCAGCGCCAGCCAGGACGGCTTGCTCGCGTCCACGTCCGGTACCAGTTCGCGGACCACGGCCACCACGTCGGCCGTCGTACCGACCGATGGTGGTTCGTATCCGTCCGGAATGTCGTCGAGGCGGCGTACGCCTCCTGGTCCTCGCATCGCGTACACAGCCCAGCTCATGCCCCCAGCATCCCTCAACCAGGGCCGTCGGGCGACAGGCGGTCTAGGGTTTGCGCGCCGCGAGCATGGCGAAGGTGAGGAACTCGCCCTGGTCGGCCTCGAGCATGTCGAGGGCGCCGTCGCGTTCACCCCGGTGCTCCGAGAGGGCCTGCGACCAGGCAAGCCAGTCCGCCCAGCCGGACTCCTGCAGTCGCGCCGCGGTGACCTCGACGAGCTCGGTGATCTCCCACTGGAACCGCCACCAGTCCGCGGTGTGCCAGGCGAGCGCCTCCCAGCCGACCATCTTCTTGATGTGGTCGGGGATGTAGCCGAGGTCGCGGATCTCCTGCCGCAGCGCGGGGGTGGCGACGCCGAGCTGCCCACCAGGCTTGAGGAAGCTGGTGATGTAGGCGAGGTAGTTGTCCGCGGTCCCGAAGTACTCGTAGGCGTCGATGCACACGATCGCGTCGAAGAACCCCAGCGCGAACGGCAACGTGTGCGCCTCCGCCTTCACCGTCACGATCCCGTCCACACCCTGCGACGCGATGGCGGTGGCCGCGTCGGTCGGGTCGATCCACAGATCCGCGGCCCACACCTGGACGCCGTACTCCTTCGCGAGGAAGACCGACGTCGCACCCTTCCCGGACCCGAGGTCGAGCACGCGCATCCCCGGCCGTAGGTCGAGATCCCGGGCGAGATCCTCTAACAGCCACAACGGATGCGGCCCCATATCGCCGGCCAGCACCCACTCGGCGTCATACCCATTCGACCGCGGATACGCGTCCCGCTTCAACTCGACCATTGCCTCACCCTAGCCGCGCAGAAACCAGACGTGCCTGGCATTTTCGCCCGCGGTTAGTAGACCGAGTAGCCGCCGTCGATGAGGAGGACGGCGCCGGTCATGAAGGAGGAGGCGGGGCTGGCTAGGTAGATGACGGAGGGGGCGATTTCTTCGGGGGTGGCGTAGCGCTGTTGGGGGGCGTCGAGGATCCAGTGTTGCTGGAACTCGGGCTGGTCGACCGGGGACATGTCGGTCTTCACATAGCCGGGGGCCAGGGCGTTCACGCGGATCCCGTACGGCGCCCACTCGGCGGCGAGGCTGCGGGTCAGGTGGTGGACGGCGGCCTTGGACGCGTTGTACGACGCCTGCCACTGCGGCCGGTTGACGATCTGCGCGGACATGCTGCCGACGTTCACGATCACGCCGCCGCCCGCGTCGATCATCCCGCGAGCCACCGCCGTACTGCAGTTCCACAGCGCGGTCAGGTTGAGGTCCAGCACCTGCTGCCATTCCTCCGGCGGTACGTCGAGCGACGGCCGGTGGATCGCGATCCCGGCGTTGTTCACCAGGATGTCGATCCCGCCGAACTCCCCGGTCACGTCGGCGACGAGGCGGCGTACGTCGTCCGGATCGGTGATATCGGCCTGCACCGCAAATCCGCGCCGGCCGCGGGCCTCGATCTCACCGACGACCGTCGCGTTCCGGTCGGCGTCGCGGGCGGTGATCGCGACGTCCGCGCCGGCCTCGGCCAGAGCGAGGGCGAACGCACGGCCGAGACCGCGGTTTCCTCCGGTGATCAGGGCCCGTTTGCCCTTGAGGGCGAAGGATTCCAGGACGTTCATGTGACTCCTTACTCGAAGTAACTTCCCGACGGGAACGGGTAGCGAAACGATGTCAATAGCTGCAAAGCGGTTTCCGCAAGGGTGGGTCAGGGCTTAGCATCCCGTTGGTTCGGGACCGGGGCATCCCGATTGTCAGTGGGTGGACCGGTGAATCCGGTACTGGGGAGAAGCGGGGAATTCATGGCGGACAAGCCGGCGCCGAAGCCTGGTCACTTTCTGCCGGGCGGCGAAGGTGAGCAGGGTGCCAGAGGGGACGAGTCTCAGCCGGGGATCGCGGCGCCGCGGGTGGGCGCGGACGGGACCGCGGCAACGCCGCGGCTGGGTGACGGCGGCTCCACGCCGCTGACCGCTCCGACGCCGCGGCTCGGAGGCGAGGCGCCGCCTACGCCGCCGCAACTGAAGGGCACCCGGATCGACCCGAAGCGTCCTGGCCTGGCCGGGTCGCGCCTGGGTCCGCCGCCACCCGATGACCCGGCGGCAGCGGCGTACCGGGCCGTCTTCCACCCGGACCCGATCCCGTTCGTCCCGAAGAAGCGGTCCAAGGCCCTGGTCGCTGCGAGCGTCGTCGGGGCGCTCGTGATCGTCGGCGGCGGGGTTGCGTTCGCCGCCAAGGTGCTCTCGTCGTACGACGACTTCGTCGCCAACCCGATGGGATCGCCGTCGGTCCGGTCACCCGGCGAGCCCACGACCACCGCACCGGGTGCCAAGGCGACGACGGATGCCGACGTGGTCGCGAAGAACCCGCTCTACACGGCCGGCAAGCTGCCCGTAGTCAAGTGCCAGGAACCCGCGTTCCGGCCGACCTCGAAGGAGAACGTCCGCTCCTACTACCAGGCCCTGATCGCCTGTATGGACAAGGCGTGGAAGCCGATCGTCGAGAAGGCCGGGTTCGAGTTCCGGTCGCCGCGGCTGATCGTCTTCGACGAGGGCCAGGAGACGGCGTGCGGCGTCCAGAAGACGGTCGCGCAGTACTGCCAGGACGAGCAGGGCGGCAGCGTCACCATGCCGTGGCAGGATCTGATGGACGAGTACCCGAAGCACAAGGCGGCGTCCCGCGTCGAGATGGCCATGTCGCTCGGCTTCGTGTACGGCGCCCACGTGCAGAACCTGGCCGGGATCTTCGAGTCCTCCGACAACCTGCGCGACACCGCGGCGAACACGGCCGGGCAGTTGGAGCAGGACCGCCGAGCCGCGCTGCAGGCGAACTGCTTCTCCGCCGTCTTCTTCGGCGCGGCCAAGGCGACCTTCCCGTTGCGCGGTGAGCTGCTGCACCAGTGGACCTGGCTGATCCAGCACGGCGGCGACGAGCACTCCAAGGACAAGGTCCGCGACCACGGCTCCGCCAAGAGCCTGACCCTGTGGATGAACCAGGGCTTCGCCGGCAGCGATCCCGCCACCTGCAACACTTTCGTGGCAGCACCCGCCAAGGTCAGCTGACGGAGACGACGATGAGGACGACCGATGCCTGAGGACGACGCCGACACCGGTTCCTCACCCACCGCCGGAGCGGGTACGGCGGGGAGCGCCAATCCTCGGCCTGGACACTTCCTGCCCGGCGGCTCCGGCGATGTCCTGACCGACAGCGACCTGACTGCGGCGCGCCCGCTCACCGCGAACCGTCAGCAGCCCCTCGGCCTCGGCAAGGCCCGTGACCTCGCGACGCGCGACGAGAGTCTGCGGCGCAAAGCCCGTCCGCTCCCTGTCGACCCCAACGCGGTCAGCGAGTACAGCGGACCTCCCGTGGCGCCGCTCACCGGTGCCCCGCTGACACCGCTGACCAGAACCCGTCGTCATGGCGGATCCCGCGTCGGCTGGCACTCGAACCCGTCCCGCGCCGGCGCGCAGTTCTCCGCCGAACCGCCGCCGGTCAAACCACCACGCCACTACTCGAAGGCCGTCATCGCCGGCCTCTCCGCCCTGATCCTGATCCTGCTCACCGGGGCCACCGTCGCCGGCTTCAAAATGATCGACTCCTACGGCAGCCAGGTCGACAACCCCCTGGCCCGCCCCTCGATCAAGAAGTCCGAAGCCCCCCTCCCGATCCCACCAGACCCTACGTACACCGTCACGGTCCCGTCGATTCCCGACATGGTCCGCCTGCAGAAGAACAAGATCTACGCCGTCGGCAAGCTGCCCGCGGTCAACTGCAAAGAGCCGGCCATCAAGCCGAACTCGCAGTCCGCGATCCTCAACTACTACAAGGCTCTCCTGCCCTGCCTGAACAAGGCGTGGCAGCCGGTGGTGACCAAGGCCGGGTACGACTTCCGGCCCCCGAAGGTGGTTCTGCAGAGCAGCCAGGCGACCACCGAGGACGACTGCACCGGTGAGGCGGACACGGCGTACTACTGCAGCGACGACGAAAGCATCAACATCAGCTGGAAGAACGATCTGGAGAACTTCAAGGACGACCCCCTGGGAGCCCGGGTCTGGATGCTCGACACGCTGGCCCACGAGTACGGCCACCACGTGCAGCAGATGACGGAGATGATCACCGCCTCCTTCTCCCGCGAAGGCTGGACGAAGTCCAAGTCGATGAAGCTGGAGTGGGCCCGCCGGCGCGAACTGCAGGCGACCTGCTTCGGCGCGGTCTTCCTCGGCGCGAACAAGAAGGCGCTCGGCCTGAGTGGCGAGAAGCTGCACGTGTGGGAGTGGGAGACCCAGCACAGCGGCGACGAGTACAACCCGAAGAAGATCCGTGACCACGGTTCGCGTAAGAGCCAGTGGGTCTGGGCCGGTCCCGCCTTCAAATCCACCAGCCCGGCTTCCTGCAACACCTTCAGCGCCCCGGCCGCAAAGGTGAGCTGATGTCGAGTACGGCGAAGAGCGCGGGTCTCGCGGTCGTCGCCGTACTGGCTGCATCACTCACCGGAGCCTGCGAACAGCCCACGGTGGCGGATACTTCGCCGATAACGATCTTCCCCACGCCAACACCTGAGCCGACGCCTACGCCGTCAGCCGTGCCGACCACGCCCGTCGCGAAGCCTCCCGAGCCGGTCTGGATCGATCCCTCCCTCGGCGTACTGACGAGCAAGCTCTACACGGCGGGGAAGGTGCCGGCGGTGCGGTGCGTACTGCCGCGGCCGGATCTGACGTCCAAGGCGGGGATGCTTCGGTACGCCCGGGTGCTCGTCACTTGCATGGACAAAGCCTGGGCGCCAGTGGTCGAGCGCTCCGACGCGTACTTCGTGGCGCCTGAGGTCTTTGCCTACAGCCTGCGCAACCTGTCAGCCACTCCCGAGTGTGCGGACCCACCCAAGGAGGCCATCGCCTTCTACCACCAGAGCGGGCAGACCGGGAAGATCTGCTTCGAGTGGGAGCCCTATCTCGATCCGGACAACCCGGTCCGAGGGCTGATCGACTTCCAGCTGACGCTGTCGCATGAGTACGGTCACCACGTCCAGCAGTCTGTCGGCATCCTCACTTGGTACTACCGCTCTCAGACGACAACCGGCCTGCTGGAGGACGAACGGCGGATGGAACTGCAGGCGAGCTGTCTGGGTGCCGCGTTCCTGGGCGCCAACAATCGCACCTTCCAGCTCACCGGCCGCCGCCTCGCCATCTGGCAGGACATCGTCCGGCATGACGGTGACGACTACAACCAAACCACCTTCCGCGATCACGGCTCCGGCGCGAACCACGCCTACTGGACGAACCGCGCCTTCGCCTCGATCGACCCAGCCTCCTGCAACACCTTCGCCGCGCCGGCCAAGCGGGTCAGCTGAGCTTGAGCTTGAAACCCTCGTGGGAGTTGGTGAAACCCAGGCGGTCGTAGAAGCGGTGGGCGTCGCTGCGGGTCTTGTCCGACGTGAGTTGGACCAGGGTGCAGCCGCGAGTACGGGACTCGTCGATCGCCCACTGGATGAGCGTCGTACCGAGACCGGAGCCGCGGGCCGGGGCGGCGACGCGGACGGCTTCGATCAGGCCGCGCGACGAGCCGCGGCGGGACAGGCCGGGGATGATCGTGAGCTGGAGCGTGCCGATCACCTCGTCGTCGCGTTCCGCAACGACGAGGACCTGGTTCGGGTCGGTGTCGATGAGCTCGAAGGCCTTCAGGTACGGCGTCAGGTCGTCGACCGACTCACGCGTCGCGCCGAGCTGGTCGTCGGCGATCATCTGGACGATCCCGGCGACATCGGCGGCGGTGACACGGCGGATCACGACATCGGTCATGACCACAGCATCTCAACTGGCTGAAGCGGTTCAGCAGCCGGGGTAACGACCGTCGTACCGCAACGGTCATTGCCTTATGCAAACAGTTTTCGTTGTGGCACACGCCTGAGAGGATTGTTTGCCGCGCGCAACCAAGGGTAAGGGTCATACTGGACACCACTGGTCCAACGGCATCACCCCGGAAAACGGCAACTGGCAAGGGCAGTGACAACCAACAATCTGACGGGCGGCATCCTCGCGGATGCCGCCCGTTTAGAGGGTGGTGGCGGTGGTGGGGAAGCGGCCGCCTAGGAGGCGGGTGGCTTGTTCGGCGGACTCGACCAGCAGGTCCAGCCAGTCGAGGCAGCGGTCCAGGGGCATGCGGATGGTGGGGCCGCTGATGGTGAGGCAGCCGGCCAGCTCGCCGTTGGCTTTGAAGACGGGAACCGAGAGACCGGAGGCGCCTTGTTCACGTTCGCCGATGGTGATCGCGTAGCCGTCGGCGCGGGTCTGCTTGATCACCGCGGCGAGAGCAGGTGTGACGTGGGTCAGGCTTGGGTGTCGGGGCCGGTGCGGCGGACGTCTTCTACCTTTGTCATGGCTTCGCGGAGGTCGGTCAGCCAGGTTTCGCTGTGTTGGGCTACCAGCTTGACGCACCAGCCGAGGGCGTCGCTGCGGGAGCGGGCAACGCCGGCGTCGACGAGGGTATCGAGGACCTGGCGTTCGGGCTGGCGGAGGCGGGTCATCACGGGCGCGGACAGCGACGTGAAGATCGTCCTGGTCTCGCCGCACCGGATGCCCCAGGCGACCTTCCGGCGGGTGGCGTGCTCGAGCTCGCGGGCGATCTCGATCCGGCGCTCCCGGGTGTCCTCGCGGAACTGCTTGATCCGGCCGTCCTCGGCCGCCGACCGCTCGGCGGCGCTCACGTCGTCGGCCTGCTCCGGCGCGGGGATCCGGCCGACGATCAGGATCTCGTCCCGGTCGATGGCCAGCTCCGGCTCGCCCTCGAACCACTCACCCGGCAGCCGGCCGGTCAGCCACCCGCGCACCTTCTCCTGCTCTGCGTTTGTACTCATGTAATCATGATTACACCCCTACAGACCCCCTTTCAAGAGATCTCACGCAGCAGGTCAGGGAGCGAACGCGGCCCGCAGCCGGGCCTGAGCCCCTGCCTCGGCCGCTGTGCGATCCAGCCCCAACAGCGCCGCACCGACAACAGGCGGTACGTCGACCACCCGCGGCACCGCCTTCGGCGCCACCTCCGCCAGCAACCGTACGACGCGATCGATCAGCACCGAGTGCCCACCCGTGAGTACGCCGCCACCGAGCACCACGGTCACCGGCTCACCCAGCAGCTCGAGCCGCCGCAGCGCACTCACCGCCATCGCGACGATCTCCTCCGCCTGCAGCTGAATGATGCCAAGGGCAACGACATCCCCAGCCGCCGCGACCTGGAACAGCACAGGCACCGCCTCCAGTTGACGCTCGACCGCCAACGAGCCGAAGTGGAACGCCTCGATCACCGCAGTCAGCGACGGCAAACCGAAGTACGCCGGAAGCGCGGTGAGCAGCGCGGTTGCGGGGCCACGACCATCGTCGGCCCGGGACGCGGAGTAGAACGCTTCCTCGGCCAACTGCGCCCCACCACCCCAATCGCCGGTCAGCTTGCCCAGCGCCGGGAACCGAGCCGTCCGCCCGTCTGGCAGCAGACCGGAGCAGTTGATCCCCGCACCGCACACCACCGCAACACCGCGCGGCTCGTCCACACCCGAACGCAGCAAGGCGAAAGTGTCGTTGGTGACGTATACCGACTCCGCCCAGCCCCGGGCCTCGAAGGCTGCGGTCAGCCACTCCTCCTCGATCGGCAGGTCCGCGTTCGCCAGGCACGCCGAGATCTGCTGCGCCAACGGCACCTCACCCAGCCGCAAGCCGGCTTCCACCGCCGCGGCGCGGACCAGCGGCTCCAACTCAGCCACCGCCGCATCGGGTCCGACCTTCTGCGGCTCGAACCCGCCACCGCGCGCTCTGCCAAGGACCCTTCCGTCCGCAGCCACCAGGGCCACGTCCGTCTTGCTGTTCCCCGCGTCGAAGGCGAGCACGCCTCCGGGGACGATCACGCCCATGGCAGATAGGCACGGTTGTGCGCCAGCAGCTTGTCCGTCAGCTCCCGCGCGATGGAGATCTGCCCGACCAGCGGATGCGCCAGCAGTGCCTCGAACACCCGCTCCGATCCACCCTTCACCGCAGCCTCCAGCGCCAGGTTCTCGTACGCCGTCACATGTGCGACCAGACCGGCGTACAAGGGCTCTAGGGCGGTCACCGGCTCGGGTGTCGCACCCTCGGCGCCGACCGTCGCCGGCACCTCAATGACAGCATCGTCGGGCAGGAAGGGGAACGTGCCGTTGTTGAGGGTGTTCACCACCTGCACATCGCCGGTGTTGTTCAGCAGCGACGACGCGAGTGCCACGGCGGCCTCGGAGTAGTACGCCCCGCCGCGTTGCTCCAGCAGTGCGGGCTTCTCGTCAAGCAACGGGTCGGCGTACATGTCCAGCAACTGCTTCTCGAGCGCAGCCACCTCAGCCGCACGTGACGGCTTGGTCAGCAGCTCTTGCACGACCTGGTCGTGCGCGTAGTAGTAGCGCAGGTAGTACGACGGTACGACGCCCAACTGCCGCACCACGTCGGGCGGCAGGAACAGCTCGTCGGACAGCTCGTCCAGGTGCTCGGACAGCAGCTTCGGCAGCATGTCCTCGCCGTTGACGCGAACAGCGCGCTCCCAGGTCAAGTGATTGAGTCCGACGTGGTCCAGCGACACTTCCTCCGGCGTGACCCCGAGCAGCCGGGCGAACTGCCTCTGGAACCCGATGGCCACGTTGCACAACCCGACCGCCTTGTGGCCGTGCGACAGCAGAGCCCGTGTCACGATCCCGACCGGATTGGTGAAGTCGATGATCCATGCGTCCGGGTTGGTACGCCGTACCCGCTCGGCGATGTCCAGTACGACGGGAACCGTCCGGAGCGCCTTCGCCAGACCACCGGCCCCCGTCGTCTCCTGACCGACGCATCCGCACTCCAGCGGCCACGTCTCGTCCTCGTTGCGGGCGGCCTGCCCACCGACCCGCAGCTGCAGCAGTACGGCGTCCGCACCGTCGATCCCAGCGTCGACATCGGACGTGGTGATCACCCGGCCGGGATGACCTTGTTTTGCGAAGATCCGACTCGCCAGACCGCCGACCAGCTCGAGCCGGTCGGCCGCTGGATCGACGAGGACCAGCTCTGACACCGGGAGCGTGTCGCTCAGCCGGGCAAAGCCGTCGACGAGTTCGGGCGTGTAGGTGGATCCGCCACCAACGACTGTGAGTTTCACCCTTTGACTCCTAGGGGATTGGTGGACCTGCTGTGTCGAACACTTCGTCGCGGGTGGTGCTCAGGGCGGACTGGAGTGCTCCGGCGAGCACGGGGTCGGTGCCGAGTGCCGTCATCAGCAACCGCGGCCGGGGTACGGCGAGATCGGCGAGCTCGTCCTGGACCAGGCCGCGCAGGCGCTCGCCACCGGCCGTGATCACCCCGCCGGCCAGCACGATCAGCTCGGGGTCGACGACCGCGACGATCGCGGCCAGACCGACGGCCAGCCGGTGCGCGAACTCGGCGAGTACGGCGTCGCCGGCGCCCTCGGTCTCCAGCGCGATCGCGAGCGCGGCCTCCGGGGTCCGGGCCTTCAGGCCGTGCTCACGAGCCAGTTGGAGCACGGGTTCGCCGCCGGCGAGCTCCTGGAATCCGCCGGCGTTGTTCCGGCTGACGTTGCGGACCAGCGGCGTACCGGGCAGGGGCAGGAACGCGACCTCGCCGGCACCGCCGGTCGCGCCGCGGTGCAGCCGGCCGTTGATCACGACCGCCGCGCCGATGCCCTCCTCGCCCCACAGCAGCACGAAGTTGTCGGTGTCCCGGGCGTGGCCGACCTGCTGTTCGGCGACGGCAGCCAGGTTGACGTCGTTCTCCACCTCGAGCGGTACGGCGATCGCCGCGGACAGCTCGTCGAGCAGATGGGGCGAATGCCAGCCGGGCAGGTGGGTCGCGTACCGCAGGCGGCCGGTCGTCGGGTCGAAGCCACCCGGGGTGCCGATCGAGACGCGACGCAGCCGCTCCCGGTTCAGGCCCGCTTCGCCGACCGCGCCGTCGAGTGCCTTGAGCACGCGATCCACGGTGCCCTTGGCGCTGCGACCCGGGGTGGGCAGCTCGTAGGTGCCGAGGACGTTGCCGGTGAGGTCCGCGACGGCCGCGCGGATCCGGGCCGGCGTGACGTCGAGGCCGGCGACGTACGCGATCCCGCCGTTGATCTCGTACAGCTGCGCGTTCGGGCCCGGGCGGCCGGCGCTGGTGCCGCTGGCCCGGACCAGGCCGGCTGCCTCGAGCCGCGCGAGCAGCTGCGATGCGGTCGGTTTCGACAGGCCGGTCAGGTTCCCGAGAGTGGTGCGGGACAGCGGACCCTGGCTGAGCAGCAGGTCGAGGGCGGCGCGGTCGTTCATCGCGCGGAGCAGGCGCGGCGTTCCGGGTGTTGTTGCCATGAGCTAACCCTGCCTCCCTCCGCCGCATCCGTGCAGTCAACTCGCTGGTCGCAAGGACTGTTAGGAAAGTTTCCTATTAACGCGAGACCGTACGGCGGGCTGACCGGGGTGTCAATCAGTCAGGTTGGGTTAGGGTTGGAAGGCGGCCGGTACGCCCAGCTGTGGCGGAGCTGGACCGGAGTGTCTACGCCTGATCGGCCAGAAGGGCGAACGACACCAGCCAGTGCGTCGACATGAAGTCTCCGCCGGTCACCGTCGGCAGGACTGCCTCGATCTGACGGTCAGCGCCTGCTCTGAGCTTGTCGGCGACCTCGGGCAGGGCTGGGGCGATCCTACGGAGCTGCCAGGCTCGTGACAGCGCCAGACCGGACAGGTGCGCCAGCTGACCGTCGCCGGAGTCGTCGGTGACGGGCAGCTCCAGCAGGTGCTGGTGCGCGTCGCCCCCGAGACCGGGGAGGAACGCGGTCAGCCAGGTGGCGAACTCGTCGGCCGGAAGCACGCGGCGCATCAGCTCCGCCTCGGTCAGCGCCGGCGACAGGAAGTCGGTGCCGGACGGTTCGAACCGCGTGTCGTACGCCGTGTCGCCGCCGAACCACTCGAGCGCGCGGCCGCGGATCGCGTCGACCACGTCCGGCCGCTGAAGGTCGTCGTACGCCTCGTGCAAAAGAGCCAGGGCGAAGGCGGTGTTGAGGTGGACGCCGTGCCGGACCGGGTAGGCCTGGCGCGGCAGCCAGCCGAGGACGAGGTCGGCGATCACGTCACCGAGCGGGGTCAGTGCGGCCGCCCAGTTCTTTGCCTCAGGCAACTTGTGGGCGGCGGCGACCAGCATCGCCGCCCAGGCCCAACCGTACGGGCGTTCGTACGACGGATGGTCACGCAGGTACGCCGCCTCCGTCGCAATCGCCTCGGTCGTGAGTCGCCTGTCCAGGACTTCGATCGGGCGACGGCCGACCTGGTCCGGTGCCAGCGTGAGCAACCGGACCAGGGACCACTGCATATGCGCGCTGGAGTGCCAGTCGTAGGACCCGTGGAAGGCCGGGTGCAGGCGATCCGGGGTCACGTCGACGTCGTCCGGGCTGCTCGATGCGTGAGCGGATCCGTAGGGGTACGGGGTTTCGAGCACCTCGCAGGCGATGGCGGCCCAGTCAGCGGCGTACTTCATGGAACTCCTTCTAGAAGGCGAACACGTACATCAGGACGATGTTGCAGGCCAGCAGTGGGACGGCAGTCGGGACCTGTGCCTTGATCGGTCCGTACTGATCTTTCATTTCCAGGAGTGCTGCCGGGACCAGGTTGAAGTTGGCGGCCATCGGCGTACAGAGGGTGCCGCAGAAACCGGCCAGCATGCCGATCGCGAACACGACAGCCGGCGTACCGTCGAACTGCTGCACGAGCAGCGGCCAGCCGACCGCTGCCGTCATCACCGGGAACGCGGCGAACGCGTTGCCCATGATGATCGTGAAGACCGCCATGCCGATGCAGTACAGCGCGACCGCCGCGATCAGCGAGCCCTTCGGCACCAGGTGATCGGTGATCCGGCCGACCGCCTTGCCGACGCCCGACGCGTTGAACAGCAGACCGAGCGTCGCCAGCATCTGCGGCAGGATCGCAGCCCAGCCGATGTGCTCGAGCAACCGCCGGCCCTCGTGCAGCGGGACTGCCGGCGACCTCGGCCGGAGCAGCGCCATGCCGACCGCGAGCGCCAGCAGCGAGGCGACGCCGAGGCCGATGATGGTCGCGGAGCCGGACTGGAGCAGGAGCTTGCCGTCGCCCAGCTTCACCTTGGCCAGCCATGCGCCGAAGATGGCCGCGACGACCGGGATCACCAACGCAGGCAGGAAAAGCTTGTTGCCGAAGCGGTCGGCGAAGCGGGCTCGCTCGGCCGGGGTGGTGGTCCGCTCGTGGCCGCGACCGGGGAAGCCGGAGCCGGCCAGGACGGCGAGGCCGATCACCGCGATGCCGAGCAGCCAGGACGGAGCTTGCTTGTTCACCACGAACGTGCCGTAGCCGAAGGACAGACCGAGGATGCCCCAGAACGCCGCGCTGCCGAGGCGCTTCGGGTTGGTGCGGTCGTTGACCACCTGCAGGGCGATCAGGACGAAGAAGATGCCGCAGAGCCAGTAGAACCACTCGACCTTGATCACCGCGCCACCTCCTCGGCGTCGGCCTTGGCTTCATTGGCCAGCTTGTCGATCTGGCGGTCCAGCAGCAGGAGCCGGGTGCCGTGGATGAGCAGCGCGCAGATACCGGTCGGGATCGCCCAGAGCGCGATGTCGATCGCCTCCAGGTGCAGGCCGTACGTCGTATCCACGAAGCCGGTGATCAGCAGGATCGAGCCGATCGCAACGAAGATGTCCTCGCCGAAGAACAGCCCGACCGTGTCGGCGCTGGCGGCGAAGCCCTTGATCTTCTCCTGGAGTTTGTCCGGGAGCTTGCCGTAGCGGCGCTCCGCGGCGCCGGCGGCCATCGGGTGGATCAGCGGCCGGACCGCCTGCGCGGGACCGCCGATGCTGGTCAGGCCGAGGGCGGCGGTGCCCTGCCGGATCAGCAGGTAGACCGCCAGCAAGCGGCCGGTGGTCATGACTTTCAGCTTGCCGATCAGCTTGCGGGCCTGGTGCTGCAGGCCGTAGCGCTCGATCAGCCCGATCACGGGCAGGGTGACGATGAAGACGGTGACGGAACGGCTGCCGGCGAAACCGTCGCCGAAGGCGTTCAGGATCTTGATCGGTGACAGGCCGCCGATCAGGCCGGCGACGATGCCGGCCGCGGTGACGACCAGCATCGAGTTCAGCCTGAGCGCGAACCCGACGACGACCACCGCGATGGCGAGCAGAACCCACATGGTTCCTCCCGGGGACGGACGCGATTGTCCGGCCACCATAAGAGATTGTTGAACGATCCTGCAATGGATCATTCGAACAAGTTCTGGTTTTGGGAGAACGATTACCGCGCGGCAGGCAGTCCTGGAGTGCCATGCGCCTCAGCGTGGGAGCTGCGTCCTTCGGTACCCGGGGCGTGGTGCGCGGACCGACGGCTCTCGGGGGGTCGGGCACCTTCTGGGGTGCTGAGACAAGCAATAACTTGTTCAAGCCAACCGGTACCTGTGCCAGCCCACAGTGCCCTACCGACGGCGTGTCTCTTCAGGCGACTCAGGTCGCCACCGGTATGTCGCTCAGCTAGGGCAGGCGCCAGTCGATCGGGGTGGCGCCTTGTTCGACCAAGAGGGCGTTGACGCGGCTGAACGGGCGGGAGCCGAAGAAGCCGCGGTCGGCGGACATCGGGCTCGGGTGCGCGCTTTCGACGTACGGCGTACTGCCGAGCATCGGCTTGAGGGTCTGGGCGTCGCGGCCCCAGAGGATCGCGACCAGCGGGCCGCCGCGGTTCACCAGCGCGTGGATGGCCTGCTCGGTGACCGTCTCCCAGCCCTTGCCGCGGTGCGCGCCCGACTTGCCCGGCTGGACGGTCAGCACTCTGTTGAGCATCAGCACACCCTGCTCGGCCCAAGGCGTCAGGTCGCCGTTCGACGGAGCCGGTACGCCGACGTCCGCCATCAGTTCGCGATAGATGTTGGCCAGGCTCCGCGGAATCGGCCGCACATCAGGCGCCACCGAGAAGCTGAGCCCGACCGGATGACCCGGCGTCGGGTACGGATCCTGGCCGACGATCAGCACCTTCACCTGTTCGAGCGGACTCTTGAACGCGCGCAGCACGTTCTCCCCAGCCGGCAGATACGGCCGCCCGGCCGCAATCTCCCCGCGCAGGAACTCCCCCATCTTCGCCACCGTGTCCTCGACCGGTGCCAACGCTTCCGCCCAGTCCCGGGCCACCAGATCCGTCAACGTCTTAGGGCTCACCCACCAAAGCATCCCAGCCCAACGGCCCACCATGCACCCCGGGTTGTCCCCTGCTGTTCGCGTGTCGGTCAGACCCGCGTTTTGTCACGCGGGGTAAAAGGACCCGGCCCCGCAAAGTATGAGCTTGAACTTCCTTAGTTCATTGGGGTTCGCCCACCCGCTTGAGCGTTGAGCCCTAGTGCGCGACCTGCTCGAACGGCTTCGGACGTGGGCGAACTGCGACCAGTCATGCAACCACTTCCTCCTGGTTGCAGCTCGGGGGGCTGCTGTGGTGGTGGTCTTGTGGCGGCGACGAGATGAGGCACGTCCTCTCTGGTGGGATTTTGGCTTGCCTGAAATCGGGTGGTCAGGACGGTTGCGCGCTTTCCAACGCAAGCAATGGGACGCGCCGAGAGGCGCGCCCCATTGTCCTCTGGGATGAATGCGGACCAGACCGACTAGCAGGTCAACCGGACCGGGCTGCTGAGCGGGTCACTGGCCGAGCAGCTGAAGATCGGTGTCCCCACCGGTTGCTCGATGACGAAGCTGATCGACGTGACCGTCAGGACTGGGTTGACGCCGGTCCAGTTCGGGTTCGGACAACCAGCCTCAGCCCCTGTGACCGTTGCGGGTGCCGTCAAGGTCGAAGTGACACTGACTGTCAGGTTGCCGTTCTTGATCGCCGAGGCCGGGAAGATGACCGGAGTGACCACCGGTCCTACCAGCACCCTGTTCTGGCCAGGCGCGGTGTTTCCGCCATTGTTCTGGCACTGGTAGACCGCTTCTCCACTCACCGTCTGGATGACCCTGACGTCCTCGTTGCCGAGGCCGGCGAGCGTGGCGGCGCAGTTGACAGTCGCGGTTCCACCTGTGCCGGAGATGGTGCAGGTGGGCTCGCCGTTCTTCTTGAAGTGCGGGCTCGCGGCCGTCGCCATTGGAGCGGAGAGCGCCGAAACAAACAACAGTGTGATGAGAAGTAACGCAATGCGGCGCATGGTGACCCCCTGTATTGCGCCGAAAATACAAATGTTTACTGAAATCCCTGTGCCGGGATTTCGTTATGCTGATTGTGCTGTCAGGCACGGCGAAGCAACGGCGCGCGGTCGGTGGTCCGCGAGCCCGACAACGGGCAAGCGGGACCATAGGCTCCCCCAGGGAGATCCATGAGTCTGCGTAGCCGGTCGGGAGTTCCCCAGCGGCGCTCCGCGCCTGGCGCAATCAAATGACGTCCCCAGGCCGCCTTGCCCCCAGTGCCCGGGCATAGTCCCCGTTGCCCCGAATTCGTCCGTGAATTTACGCCCGCTGGTGTCGATGGGCAAGATCACGGCGCCTCAGGGGCAGCGTATTTGTTCGATGCTCGTGCGGGGGTGCGCGCATCGTGGCCGGTCCGTTCCCCTGCGTTATTTGATCGCAGTGGCCATGGAACAGGATCACGGGCTGCATACAGGCTGCTCCGGGCAGTTCTCTGCGTCGCCGTATGCATTTCGGCCGCGAGGTTAAGTTCGACAGTCTCTGTCCAACGAGGTTCGTCACGGTCCGCACCGCGCTCGTCACCTGGTTGTTGTATCCCTCGGAATGTGCGCGGATCGGGGTGAACTGCAACTACCGGTGCACCTACGACCACGCGCTGATTAATTCAACCCATGGGCGACGGTCAGCTCGTCAGGGGTCGCCAGCGCCGCCCCGGATCAACTCTGGTTCCCTCGGTCCGGCGCGAGTAACGTCACAATCGCCCGGCGCACAGAGCTCCATCACGCAAGAGGGGGGCATGGAATGCTTCGTCGCCTGCTATTGACGGTTGGCCTGCTGATCGCGGGCTTGTTGTTCACTGGAGCGCCTGCGTTCGGCGCGCCACCGGTCACCGAGACCACTACCCAGAAGAACCTCGTCGAGACCTTCGTCGACGTGGTTCCTACCTGCGAGGAGGGGGGACCCCCCTACACCATCACCACCACCAGCAACCTGATCGAGCACTCGACCATCTTCCCTGACGGCCGCGAGCACGACACCTTCACCCAGACCGGCACCTTTGTCGCGGTGCCGCTCGAGGACCCGAGTCTGCCGAGCTACACCGGTAAGTTCACGGTTTGGGGTGGCTTCAACGCCAACGGGGCGACCGTGAACGGCACGTTCACGTTCAACCTCCGTGGCACCGGCTCGGACGGGTCGACGATCAGCGCCCACCAGGTCGATCACTTCAACGCCCGACCTGACGGCACGGTCAACGAGTTCTTCCACTGTCACTAGGTCTTCCCGGGGAACTCACCCCGCCAGCTCCCGCGCCGGGCGCTGGCGGTGGGCATGACGAGAAAGAGACGACAAGTTCTGGGAAGGAGGCAGTGTCATGCGCAAGATGCTGATCGCGGGCGTCGTGTCGACGATCGTCCTTGTTGGGACAGCAGTTCCGGCGGCTGCGCAACCGCAGCAAAGGTCCCCCGAGGAGTGGGTCTGCGATGGCGCGGACACGCTGATCGTCACCGCTGGCCGCAACGGCTGGATCGATGACACCAAATACCACGCCGTGACGTTCTCCGCCGAGGGCACTTTCACGCCGGCTGGTGGAACACCCGAACCGTTCAGCGAGTCCAAGACCTGGGCGGGGGGCAAGGACGCCAACAGCCCTGACCTCATCACTTGCACCTCAGACGTCTCCGAAACCGACGAGACTGGGACCTTCGAAGCACACTTCGAGGTCACAGCAGTTCCGGTCGGCTGAGCTTAGAGGTCTCGCGGAACGGTCAGAGTGAGGCCATCCAGGTCCTCAACTGGCGAGGAACAATTGACGATTACGTGTCAAGGCTCGACCAGTCCCACCGCATCGCCCCGATAGCTGCCGACCTCAGGTTCGGACCGGTAGGGGTCAAGGGTCGAGCCTGTTCGATCGCTTGCGACGCCGGAGGCGCCCTTGATGCGTGCCGGGCTGGACCGCACCTCTCATGATTGCTAGCGGGGCGATGCGGGAGCTCCGGGTCAGCCGGGAGCGCACACCGACCGCGGGGCAGCGAGTAGCCGGCGGTTTCGGGCGAACAACTACAGCGACAGGGTGTCGATCGTTGATGGCGAGTTCGGCTGTCTTCGACCGGCACCCTGTTGGCACCTGCGCGCCAAGCCAAGGGACGCGCCTGGAGCGAAGCGAAGCGGAGTGCAGGGCAGGCGGCCCGCCCTCCGGTAGCGGCGCGCTTTCGGGTCCTGGAGGGGCCCGTCTAGACGTAGAGAAACTTGTCAGGGAACGGGGGAACGACCGCTGGTCATACGGGGTCAGACCTTGGGCCTCTGTGGTGCGCAAACGGAACATTGACGACCACCCGTGCCTGAGTGATATTCGAACAGGACCGAAGGGGGTATGGCCAATGGATTCGTCGGTCTCGCAGGCAGCATCATCGGACCCGTTCTGGGAACGCGTCGCCGTGGCGGCCACCGGGCCGTTGGTGACGGTCGTCATCGGTGGCCTCGTCGTCTGGGGAATCACTTATTTGATTCAGCAGTCACGTGAGAATTCGATACGACAGCGGGCCGAGGATCGAGCGGACGCCGACACCAGTCGCGAACTGCGGGCTCGTGATGATGCCCTTAGGCACGAACTCGTGACGATGATGACCGAATCCGCCGCGACCCTTTACTTGGTAACACAACACTACTGGCGGGCGAAGGTTGACCAGGAAAGACTGCCAGGCGAGCAAGCCACGGAAAAGGCTATTAGATACCTCCGTGCGAGACTCGACGCTCAGTACCTTAAGAGCCGGGCTTCCGGTGAAGCGCTGGAGTTCCAACTGTTGGGATATTTCGTCAGCGCTAGACCACGGGATCAGTGGCATCAAGTACAGGACCTGCTCACCGTCCGTTATTTTCAACTTATCGACCGGGACACTGACAAGCTGTACGAGGACAACGTCGGCCCGGATCACAGCGGCTTGGACATCAAACAGCTCAGAAATGCGAAAACCTTGCTCAACAAGTATAAGGAGGTAATGAGAGAGGTCATTGACAGCGTTTTCAAGGAGCCGCTCGCCGCTAGGTCTTCTGACGAAACGCAGCCCGCGAAACGTCCCGTCACAATCTGACGGGGTGACCTCGCGCCGCCTCTCAGCGGCAAATTGAGGCGCTATTGGCCATAAGTTCGGCAGGCGTCTAGACCTGTCGCACCACATGGCGGAGATCCGTAGCCGCATCTGTCATCGACCCACAGGGGAATGTGCTTGGTTGATGTGCGACAGTCGATTTATGGATCGCGGAGCAGATGGCCGCGCGGCGCGGACCACGGACCACGGACATTCTTCGCTGTCGACGCGGCATCTATTCCATCAAATCTTGGGCCACCAGAGGCTGGAGTTCGTCCTGCTGTATCGCACTGGTTTGAGCATCGTTTCGTCGTGCCAGGTCGGCAAGTCATAAGCGTTGTCGCGCACCGTCAGTTTGCTCGGCCCCTTTCCCAACTCTGCATAGGCGGTGCGCTCGATGAAGCCGGCCCAGTCACCGCCAGCCTCGACCGCTTCTTGGTGCGTCCGTTCGATGGTCTCAATCGCCGACAGGATGTCTGGCCACAGCGCGAGGGGAAATCCAGCATGGATCTACTGGCAGGAGAGGACCACCGCCCTGACGATCCACACGAGTTCCAACGGCCGTTCGCAGCGTCGCAGTTCGTTGCACGTGGCAGATGGCATTCCGCCTGCTCGGCTGCATGACGCGGGGCACACCGCCGCCACGCTCCTGCTCGAGCAGGGAGTCGACATTCGCATCGTCCAGCAGATCCTCGGGCACTCGCCAATCACGGTGACCAAGCGGTACGCCCATGTGACCTCCCGGCTGGCGCGGGACGCTGCCGATCGAATGGGGCGTGCGCTGTCTGGATGACGCCGACTGCAACCGCAACTGCAACCATGGGACGAGTCGCCGTCCCGCGGCTCACGCTGAGGGCTTGGTTGTTCGCCTTGCTGTGTTGGCGTGTTGGTCATCTAGGCGGCTTGAGACCGCTGGTACAAAGGATCCGGCCCCGCAAAGGTATGAGCTTGCGGGGCCTTTGCTATGGGGTGGACAGGCGTTCGAGGGCGTTGACGTAGCGGCGGGCGGCGTATTGCTGGCCTTTGCGGGTGGCGGGGCCGGCTAGGTGGGTGTACCAGGTGGCGGGGCGGCTGTAGGCGCGGACGGTGAAGTAGACGCCGTCGGACTCGCGGGTGACGACGAAGGACTCCTCGCCGGAGGCGGGGTGGCCTTCGAGGGTGCCGTAGGCGAAGCCGATGCGGTCCGGCTCGTCGACTGTCCAGACGACGCGGCATGGGACTGGTAGGCCCAGAGCGCCTAGTGGGGAGAGGGTGCGGAGGCGGCCGACCAGGATGCCGGCGCCCAGGCGTCCGAGGGTGTTGGTGCCGATCATCGGAGGTGTGTCGGTGGCGGTCGTCGGTACGCCGGCAGCGCGGTGCATGCGCCAGTTCAGTAGTGCCTCGCCGGCTCGCGCGAACACCTCACTGCCCCCACCGATGCGAGCCCGGTGCTCGAGTCGGTGATAGCCCTCCGGCGTCTCGTCGTACCGGGTCGATCCCACCACGTCATAGCTGAAGCGCAAGTCCGCCAAGTCCTCGAGCTTCACCGAACACGCTCCCAACTCGTCGCCTGCGCGTGGACCAGGGTGGTCAACTGCTCTTCAGGCCGCTGGTGTTGTCGGACTTGAGAGCGTTGAACAGGGCCTTCGCCTTGGTGGTGTCCCACTTCACCGCGACACCGCGGCCGCTGCCCAACTGGTAGTTGTCGTCGCTGACTGGCACGGTCAGGGTGACGCCGCCGCTGCCGGAGACCGCCCGCATGCCACGGGCGAAGCGGATGAAGTCGAACAGGCCCATGTCCTTGTCCACCGTGAGCGCGTCGACGCCCTTGGTGGCGACGTTGTAGTAGCGGATCGGGTTGAGGAACGTCGACGGCGAGCTGGCCTTCTTCGCCACCGCGCCGACCATCGCGCGCTGCCGCTCCACCCGGCCGAAGTCGTTGTTACCGTCGGCGTGCCGGGACCGGACGTACCCGAGCGCCGTGACGCCGTTCAGCTCCTGGCACCCGGCCGGCAGGTCGATGTGCGCGTCCTTGTCTTTCATTGCCTTGGGCAAGCACATGTTGACGCCGCCGACACTGTCGATGACCGAGGCGAAGCCGCCGAAGCCGACCTCGACGTAGTGGTCGATCCGCAGTCCGGTCACGTTCTCGATGGTCTCGATCAGCAACGCCGGCCCCTTGTTGAAGGCCGCGTTGATCTTCTGCTTGCCCTTCACACCGGGGATGTCGACCGCGCTGTCGCGCGGAATGCTGATCAGCACCGTCGGCCCCGAGTCGGGGACGTGCATCAGCATGATCGAGTCGGTCCTGGCCGGTCCGGCGTCTCCGCCGGTGTGCAGCCGCGCCCGCTCGGCTCGGGTGAGGTCCTCGCGGGCGTCCGATCCGACCATCAGGTACGTCGTACCAGGTGTCTCGGCGGGGCGGTCGCCGGTCGGCATCGCGTCGATCTTGTCGATCCGGCTCCACGCGTACAGGGGGACCGCGACCAGCATGAGGATGAACAGCAGGACGATCAGTCCGACGGTCCGGAGGAACCAGTTCCGCCGCTTCTTCGGGCGTGCCTGCGGCGGCCGGTTCGCGTATCGCGGGTCGATGGGCTGCGGTTGACTCATACCCACGACCGTATCGGTGTCCGGCGTCCACGCACGTCACCCCACTGAATGGTTTTACACGTCGGAAAGTCGGGCCCGCCTCCTTCAGAAGGAGGAAATCGGCCCCGAAACCGAACCAAACCGCCGGAACGCGCGCGGCGAAACCCCTACTCGTGCGGTGAACAAGCGGGTGAAGTAGGCCGGATCGTCGTATCCGACCTGCTGGGCGATCGCAGCGACGGACAGCTCCTCCTCGACCAGCAAACTCTTTGCAGTGTTGAGTCTGGTGGTCAAGACCAGTTCCTGCGGCGTCGAGCCCGTCGTACGGCGCACTGCCTCGCGCAACTCCCTCACGGTGAGTCCCAGCTCGGCGGCATAGTCCTGAACGCTGAGCGGCGTACAAGCAAGCTCTGCCAGCTGTGCCGCCACTTCATCGCCGGACACCGGTGCGGCGCGAGCGATGAGGTCATACAACGCAGCAACGGTCTGTACGGCGCTATGCGCAGTGCTGACGCGTAAGAGCCGAGTGAAAGCCCGGTCCACCGGCCGTGGGTCGGCGTACCGGCGGACTGGTTGGTCAGCGTCCAGATGGCCGAGTGTTGTGAGCGCAGTGGTTGCTGGACCGCTGAAGAGTGTCCACACCTGCCGCCAGCGGGTGGTGGGTCGGTAGCCGTGCAGAACTCCGGGATAGAGCCAGAGCATCGCCGGCGCGCGTACCTCATGCAATTGGCGGTCAGGTCCGTGCAGCAGATGGCCGCGGCCCTCCTTGAGCCAGACCATGGCGTGGCAGCCCAGGGCTCGCTCCGGTGTCGGGCCGGGCGGGTTCTCCTGCTCGCCGGCGCCGAGGCAGAAGAGTCCAAGTCGCTGCTCCGCAGCACCAGGAGTCAGGTAGATCGACCAGTTCGCCACCGAACAAGAGTCCAAGAAGTCGGCCTCGGATGTCCATTCCGGTCGCCGCGGAAGCACGCTGGAATGAGTGACGTGCTGACTTCCAATGGATACGTGCTCGATGATCGGCGGCTTGGCGAGCTCGAGGTGGTTCCCGAGTGGGAGCGTGAGGATCGCGGCCTACTGCGAGAGCGGCTGGAGCGGGATGGATACCTGTTTTTGAAGGGTTTGCTCAAGCCTGACGTGGTGTGGGCGTTCCGGGAGTACTACTTCGGCGTGACCGGTGCCGCTAGCGACCGAGCGTCGTACCGGAAGGTGCTGTTCGAGCAGATCGTGCCGGGGGAGGAGTACGCCGCCTTCTGTGCACAGCTCAAGGGCTGGTTCGAGTGGTTCCTCGGCGGGGAGCCGTTCCTGCACAAGCGGAAGATCATCCGGCAGACCGCACCGGGCGAGAACGGCATCGGTACGGCGACTCAGGCACACTACGACCTGCTCTACCTCAGAGGCGGAAGTGACCAGGTGCTGTCGGCCTGGATCCCGCTCGGCGACTGTCCGGTCAGCAGAGGCGGTCTGACCTACCTCGAGGGCAGTCACCACCGAGTGCTCGAAGAGGAGGTGGCTGGACGGCTCAAACGGCCCGCTGCGTCCATCACTGCGGACCTGCCCAGCCTGGCCGAGGAGTACGACGCCAACTGGCTGGTGGCCGACTATGCGGCCGGCGATGTGGTCATTCACACCGCGCACACCGTCCACGCGGCGCTGGACAACGTGTCGGACCAGATGCGGCTGTCGACCGACATCCGGTACCAGCGCGCCGCCGACGCGATCGACGCGCGCTGGCAGAACCACTGGCACGACCAGGACGGCCTCTGATGACGGTCACCGGCTCGGCAAAGTTCCCGTCGCACCCGGTTTGACCGAACTGCGGACGCTTCTCGCTAACGACAATCATTTTGGTTAAGGTGCCGAACGAAAGGGTTCATACCGAAGCTGAGGAGAGCCGTGAACCGCAACGAGCTGGTCGCCGGGGTGGCGCAGAAGGCGGGCATTCCGCGGAACCAGGCCGAGAAGGTCCTCGACGCGCTGGGCGACGTCGTCACCGAGGCCGTGCACAAGGGCGACAAGGTCTCGCTGACCGGCCTGCTGAGCATCGAGCGCGTGCTGCGCGCGCCCCGCACCGGCCGCAATCCGCAGACCGGCGAGCCGCTCTCCATCCCGGCCGGCTATTCCGTCCGCCTGTCCTGCGGAAGCCGCCTCAAGGCTGCGGCCCGAGGCGACCTCCGCACGATCTCCTGACGATCAGCGCCGGACCGCTGTGACCCAGTACGGCGTCGTGGCGGTCGGTGGAGTGCTGAACCGGGCGTTGGGCAGGTAGAGCCGGCGCCCGAACGCCGCCACCGTGGTGGGGACGTCGAAACCGGGATCGGTGATCGTCCGGACCAGAGTGCCCTTGGTGCCGGTCCGGTTGAGCTTCACCACCGCGACCTGGTTCAGGAAGTTCTGGACGACGTACAAGGTCCGCCCGATCAGCAGCATGCCGTCGCCACTGGTCATCAGCGTGGCACCGAGGTCGACGCGCTTGGTCACGCCGGTCCGCGGATTCACCTTGAACAGGAACCCGGTCGACGACTGGACGATGATCAGCGCCCGGCCGTCTGGTGTCAGCGTGATGCCGTTCCCGTTGAAGCCGGTCGGGTCGTGCACATAGTCACCGGTGAGCGGGACGGTCCGCGTTGTCGTCAGGAGCTTGCCGTTGCGGCCGATCGGCACCTGGTAGATGGCCGGTTGGCTGGTGTCTGTGAACCAGGCGGCGTTCTTGCTCAGCACGACGTCGTTCACGAACGTCGGCGCGACCCCGGTCAAGCTGTAGCTCTTGAGGATCTTGCCGGTCCGGATGTCGACCACCCGGCCCGTCCCAGTGGGCCCACCGGCAATCCACAGCCTGCCGCGGTTGTCCGCCTTCAGACCGACTGACGGCGTACCAGGACCTTGGCTGATCACCTTGCCGCGGCCGGTTCGCAGACTGGCGGCGTAGATGTCGCCGTCCACCAGTGAGCCGAAGTACGCCGTACTGCCTCGGATCGCGATGCCTTCGGGCTGGAACCCGTTCGGCAGCTCGATCCGGGCCGGGAACGCGGTGGGCTTCGACGACTTGGCCGAGTTCGCCGACGTCGCCGACAGGAACCGGATCTGGTCGCACTGGCCGTCGTCGACCGAGTGCTTGACGGTGGACGATGCCGGTGTGGGGACGGCGGCGGCCGCCGTCCCCACAAGGCCCAACAGGAGGGCCGGCAGCCCGAGTACGGCTGCGATGCTACGGATGTTCATGTTTCCTCCCCACCCTGACCGTAGGACAGCGATCCGCGGTCGGGAACGGTTCAGCGTGGGACAGCGGTGACCCAGTACGGAGTGGTCGGTGTCGGCGGCGTAGTGAAGCGGGCGTTCGGCAAGTAGAGCCGCTTCCCGAACGCTGCGGCGGTCGTCGGTACGTCGAAGTCCGGGCTGGTGATGCCTCGGACCACCTGGCCCGTGGTGCCGGAGCGGTTCAAGGTGAGGACCGCGATGTTGTTCAACCGGTTCTGGACGACGTACAGGGTGCGGCCGATCAGCAGCAGGCCGTCGCCATTGGTCATCACCGCGTTACCGATGTCGATCCGCTTGGTCACGCCGGTGCGCGGGTCGACGCGGAACAGGAAGCCGGTCGACGACTGCACGATGATCAGGGCGCGGCCGTCGGGCGTGAGCGAGATGCCGTTCGCGTTGGTGGCACCGGGGGTGTGCTGGTAGTCGCCGCTCAGCGGGAGCGTCCGAGCCTTCGCGGCCAACTTGCCGTGCCGGCCGAACGCGACCTTGTAGAGGACCGGCTGTTGCGAGTCGGTGAACCAGGCCGCGTCCTTGCTCAGGATCACGTCGTTCACGAACGTCGGAGTCGTGGTGGTGAAGGTGTAGCTCTTGAGGATCGCCCCGGTCCGGGTGTCGATCACCCGTCCGTTGCCACCGGCCGCACCGGCGACGAACAGCCGGCCGAACCGGTCCACCTTCATGCCGAGCGAGCCGGTGCCCGGCCCTTGGCTGATCACCTCGCCGGCGCCGGTCTTGAGGTCGGCGGCGTAGATGTCGCCGTTCGCGCGGGAGCCGAAGTACGCCGTACCGCGGGCGATCGCGATGCCCTCCGGCTGGAACCCGTTCGGTAGCTCGATCCGGGTGGGGAACTTGGTCGTGGTGTGGGCGGCGGAAGCCGGGGTGCTCACCAGGCCCAGCATCAATGCGGGCACGCTGATCAGCGTGGCGAGCCGGCGGACGAGGTGTGACATGGCGGGTCCTCCTGATCCGTGGTGTTGCCCAGGAGAACGGCACCGGCCTGTGGAAAGTTCACAACGGCCGTCGCGGCAACCGGGTATGTTCGCTGACAAGCAACTGGACACGGGAAACAAGGGGTCAGGGATGACAGCAGGGATCGACAGTTCGAGTCTGTCCGCGACGGTGCGGGCGCAGGACGACCTGTACCGGTACGCCAACGGGCCGTGGCTGGAAGAGCACGAGATTCCGGCGGACAAGGCCATCTACGGCGCCTTCCACGCACTCTGGGACACGGCCGAGCAGGACGTCCGCACGATCGTCGAGAAGACGGTCGCGGCCGGGCACCCCGAGGGCAGCGAGCCGCGCAAGATCGCCGACCTCTACAGCAGCTTCATGGACTCCGAGGCGATCGAGCGGCTCGGAGCCGAGCCGATCGCCGAGCAGCTCGCCCTCGTCCAGGGGATCGAGGATCTGCCCGGCCTGGTCGCGGTGCTCGGTCAGCTCGAGCTGCAGGGTGTGCCGGGTGTCTTCCACTACTGGGTCGACGCCGACGCCAAGAAGTCCGACGAGAACATCGTCTACCTGACCCAGGGCGGCCTGAGCCTGCCGGACGAGTCCTACTACCGCGAGGACAGCTTCGCCGAGGTGCGTACGGCGTACGTCGTGCATGTCACGCGGATGCTCGAGCTGGCCGAGCTGACCGATCCGTCCGGTGCCGCCGAGCGGATCATGGAGCTGGAGACCAAGGTCGCCGGCGCGCACTGGGACCGGGTCAAGAACCGCGATGTCCAGCTGACCTACAACAAGGTCGACCGGGCCGGGCTGGACGAGCTGACCCCCGGCTTCGACTGGTCGGGCTGGCTGGTCGGCGCCGGCGTACCGGAGAGTGCCTTCGAGCAGGTCGTCGTTCGCGAGCCGGACTTCTTCACCGCGGCCGCCGCGGCCCTGCAGGAGGTCGGGCTCGACCAGTGGAAGGAGTGGCTGAGCTGGCGGATCGTGCACCGCGCGGCGCCGCTGCTGAGCACAGCCTTCGTCGATGAGAACTTCGCCTTCTACGGCAAGACGCTGACCGGGGCGCCCGAGCTGCGCGAGCGGTGGAAGCGCGGCGTCGCGTCGGTCGAGTCCGCGCTGGGCGAGGCGCTCGGCAAGCTGTATGTCGCCGAGCACTTTCCGCCGACCGCCAAGGCCCGGATGGTCGAGCTGGTGCAGAACCTCGTCGAGGCGTACCGGCAGCGGATCGACGCGCTGGACTGGATGGGCCCGGACACACGGCAGCGGGCGCTGGACAAGCTGGGCACGTTCGTGCCGAAGATCGGCTACCCGGACCAATGGAAGTCCTACGAGGCGCTCGCGATCGACCCGGCCGACCTGTTCGGCAACGTCCGCCGGTCGGTCGCGGTGGAGACCGAGCGGGACCTGGCCAAGCTCGGGCAGCCGGTGGACCGGACCGAGTGGAAGATGACGCCGCAGACCGTCAACGCGTACTACAACCCGCGGATGAACGAGATCGTCTTCCCGGCGGGCATCCTGCAGCCGCCGTTCTTCGACCTGGACGCCGACGACGCCGTCAACTACGGCGCGATCGGGGCCGTGATCGGGCACGAGATCGGCCACGGGTTCGACGACCAGGGCTCGCGGTACGACGGCGACGGCAACCTCAACGACTGGTGGACCGACGACGACCGCGCCGCCTTCGAGCAGCGCACCGACAAACTCGTCGCGCAGTACGACGTCCTCTCGCCGGCCGAGACACCTGGTCAGCACGTGAACGGCAAGCTCACGCTCGGCGAGAACATCGGCGACCTGGGCGGGCTGTCGATCGCGTACGTCGCGTACCAGCTGTCCCTGGACGGTGCCGAGGCACCCGTAGTCGACGGGCTGACGGGGAGCCAGCGGTTCTTCGCGTCCTGGGCGCATGCGTGGTCGACCAAGACCCGGCCGGAGGAGGCGGCGCGCCGGCTGGCGATCGACCCGCACTCACCGCCGGAGTTCCGCTGCAACGCGGTGGTGAAGAACATCGACGAGTTCCACACCACCTACGAGACTGCGGAAGGCGACGGTATGTGGCTGGCACCCGAGGACCGCGTCCGGATCTGGTAAACAGCCTGCAGCTCCCCGTCACAGGCGGGGAGTTGCAGGGTTCCGGGGAGTGTCGGTGGTGGCTCGTAGGGTCGGGTTGTGACTATGGACGAGCCCAGGGTGCGGCCTTTGCGGGCGCCGACTGTGTATCGGTTCCCTCGGTCTGGTGAGGGGTTTGTGGCGTGGTCGGGCGTCGAGGAGCGGCTGAGCGCGGCCAAGAACTACTGGTTGGCTACGGTGCGGCCGGATGGGCGGCCGCATGTGACGCCGGTGTGGGGAGTCTGGGTGGACCGCGGGTTGTACTTCGACGGTCTGCCGACTACCCGGTGGGGTCGTAACCTCGCCGCGAACCCGCAGGCGGCCGTGCACCTTGAGAGCGCCGACGACGTGGTGATTCTCGAAGGGCTGGTGGAGGACCTGGAGACGACCTCCGCCGAGCTCGGTGACCGGGTGGTCCGGGCGTGGACCGCGAAGTACGGACGGCTCGAGCCGGAGCCGGTCGAGAGCGGCATCTTCCGCCTCCGCCCGCACACCGCCCGCGCCTTCACCGGCTCCCTGGACCGCGGCTGCGCCTGGACCTTCGAGCCCACAAAGTAGACAGATCAGCAACCGTCGGGGCGGGCGGCAGGTGGCTGCCCCGACACCCCCGTCGCAACCCCGTGAAAGCACCGGCAGCTCGCCGCCTGCGGCGGCGAGCTGCCGGGTAATACGTGGGCCCTCCGGTGGTGATGCAGTGAGGTGAGGCCCTCGTCGTTCTAGGAAGCCATCCAGTTCTGGATGCCTTCGATGGTTCGGGGCATGGCTTCGGAGAGGTTTTCGGCGGCGTCTTCGGTGACGAGGATGTCGTCTTCGATGCGGATGCCGATGCCGCGGAGGTCTTCGGGGACGGTGAGGTCGTCGGCCTGGAAGTAGAGGCCGGGCTCGACGGTGAGGACGTAGCCGGTCTGCAGGGGACCCTTGCGGTAGGTCTCGTCGCGGGCCGAGGCACAGTCGTGGACGTCGAGGCCGAGCATGTGGCTGACGCCGTGCAGGGTGTAGCGCTGGTAGAGGCGGCTCTCGGGGTCGAGTGCCTCGTCGGCCGAGACCGGGAGCAGGTCCATCGCGTCGAGCCCGCGCACGATCACCTCCATCGCCGCCTCGTGCGCCGCCCGGAACGCGGCACCCGGCTTGACCGCAGCGATGCCCGCGTTCTGCGCGTCCAGCACCAGTTGGTACAGGTCGCGCTGGCGCGGGGTGAACTCGCCGTTCACCGGCAGCGTGCGGGTGATGTCCGCGGTGTAGAGCCGGCGGTTCTCCACGCCCATGTCGAGCAGCATCAGCGTGCCGTCGACGACCGGGCCGTCGTTCTCGATCCAGTGCAGCGTGGTCGCGTGCGGACCGGCCGCGGCGATCGAGCTGTACCCGACATCGTTGCCCTCGGCCCGCGCCCGGCGCCAGAACGTGCCCTCGATCCAGCGTTCGCCGTACTGCCGGACCTTGTCCATCTCGGCGAGCACGTCGGAGAAGCCGCGGTGCGTGATCGCGACCGCGTCCCGGAGCTGCTCGAGCTCGTACGGGTCCTTCACCAGCCGCAGCTCGGACAGCGTCGTGGCGAGCTCGTTGTCGCGAAGGTCATCCGTCTTCACGCCGGTCAGCAGCGACGCGATCGACTCGTCCTCGTCGCGCCGTACGCGGGTGGGTACGTCGCCCTTGAGCGCGTCCGCGAGCCGGTCGACGTGCCGGGTCTCGAGGCCGAACTCCTTGGCCGTCTCGGTCAGCGACGGGCGCCGGCCGGCCCACAGTTCGCCGTACATCCGGTCGCGCCAGAACTCCTCGCCCTCGCTGCGGTCGGCGCGCGGGCGGAAGTACAGGACAGAGTCGTGGCCGCTGGTGCCGTTCGGCTCCAGCACCAGGACGGCGTCGGAGGTCTGGTCGCCGGCCAGCCAGGCGTAGTCGGTGTGCGGGCGGAAGACGTAGTCGGTGTCGTTCGAGCGGACCTTGTAGGTGCCGGCCGGGATCACGAGTCGCTCGCCCGGGAACGCCTGCGACAGCGCATCGCGCCGCTTCGCCGCCCACACGCCGACTTCGCTCAGCGTCACGTCCTGGCGCTCGGAGTCGGCCCAGCCCGAGTTCATGAACGCGCGCAGCTTCGGGTTCGGCTCGTTGTCGTGCGAGGCCGTCTTCGGCGCGGCGTTCTCAGCGGCGCCGGCGGTCTCAAGGGTGCCGTTCTCAAGGGTGGAACTCTCGGCGGCGGTGGTCTCGGTCGTGTCGGTCATCGTCGACCAGTCCTCATCTCGGCGCGGGCACTGCGGTTCAGCGCGGGGTGTGCAGTTGATCGCCGCGGAGGGTGCCGGTGTCGGGCAGCGCCTCGGCGGGGTCCGAGCCGATGCGGGTGATCGCATTGTGCTCGTCCACGAAGACTACGCTCGGCTCGAAGACCTTCGCCTCCGCGGTGTCGAACATCCCGTACGCGATCAGGATGACCAGATCGCCGGGATGGATCAGGTGCGCCGCGGCCCCGTTGATCCCGACCACGCCGGACCCACGCGGCCCTTCGATCAGGTACGTCGACAGCCGGTTCCCGTTGGTGATGTCGACGATGTCCACCTTCTCGCCGGGCAGCAGATCGGCCGCGTCCATCAACTCGGCGTCCAGCGTGCACGATCCGACATAGTCCAGATCCGCCTGCGTCACCGTCGCCCGGTGCACCTTCGACTTCATCAGTTCGCGCCACATGCGGCCCCATGATCCAGCCGAACCTCACCCCTGTCAGTGGCCACCGTCACCCCACCAGTTCACGCTCCCGCTCGGCCGGGAGGTGGCGGCGGAGGGTTTCGCCTTCGACGTCGACGTTGGGGAGGAGGCGGTTCAGCCAGTGGGGGAGGTACCAGGCGGAGCGGCCGAGGAGGGCCATGACGGCGGGGACGATGGTCATGCGGACCAGGAAGGCGTCGATGGCTACCGCCAGAGCCAGGCCGAAGCCGATTTCGCGGATCAGGGTCTGGCTGGACAGGATGAAGCCGGAGAAGACGGCGGTCATGATGACCGCGGCGGCGGTGACGACGCGGGCGCTGTGGGCGAAGCCGTCGACGACCGCGGTGCGCGGCTCGGCGCCGTGGACGTGTTCCTCCCGCATCCGCGTGACCAGGAAGATCTGGTAGTCCATTGCGAGGCCGAAGACGACACCGATGAGGAAGATCGGAAGCATGCTGATCACCGGCCCGGTCTGCCCTTCGATGCCGAACAGCCCGGCCAGCCAGCCCCACTGGAACACCGCGACCACCGCGCCGAACGTCGCCGCGACCGTGAGCAAGAAGCCGAGGGTTGCCTTCAGCGGCACCAGCAGCGACCGGAACACCAGCATCAGCAGCAGGAACGCGAGCCCGACCACCAGCGACAGATAGGGGATGAGCGCACCGCCGAGCTTGTCAGAGAAGTCGATGTTGACCGCGGTCGCGCCGGTGACGGACACCTCCGCGCCACCGTTCTCCGGCAAGGCCCGGATCGCCTGGACCAGGTCGTTCGTCTGTGTCGTACTCGGGCCACTGGCCGGGATCACCGTCAGCAGCGCGGTGTTGCCGGCCGGATTGAACGTCGGCGGCGTCACCATCGTCACGTCCGGCAGCCCGCGTACGGCGGTCGCCGTGGCAGCGGCCGCCGCCTTCGGGTCGGGCGACGCACCGGCGTCGACGACCACCATCAGCGGACCGTTGAACCCGGCACCGAACCCGTCGGACAGCAGTTCGTACGCCTTCCGCTGGGTCGAGTCCGGCGCGGCGGTGCTGTCGTCGGGCAATCCGAGCTCGAGGTCGGCCGCCGGGACCGCCAGCGCGCCGAGACCGATCACCGTCACGAGCAGCACGGCCACCGGCCGGCGGGTGACGAACCCGGCCCACCGGCGACCCGCGGAGAGCTTGCCGGTCGCCTCGGGATCGCCGGACCGCAGCCCGGGGATCCGCCCACCCAGGACCCGGCGGCCCGCCACCCCGAGCAGTGCGGGCAGCAGCGTGAGGGCGATCGCGACCGCGAGGACGACAGTGAACGCGGCGGCCAGGCCCATCTGGGTGAGGAACGGGATGTTCACGACGAACATCCCGGCCAGCGCGATCACCACGGTCATCCCGGCGAAGACCACCGCCGACCCGGCCGTGCCGACCGCGCGGCCGGCCGCCTCCTCGGGCTCCAGCCCGCTACTCAGCTCGTGCCGGTACCGGGACATGATGAACAACGCGTAGTCGATCGACACCGCGAGCCCGATCATCAACGCCAGGATCGGCGTTCCCGAACCGATGTCGATGAACCCGGTCGCGGCGGAGATGGCGGTCACCCCGATGCCGACCCCGATGATTGCCGAGAGCAACGGTAGGCCGGCGGCGATGAGTGAGCCGAAGGTGATCAGCAGGACCACCGCGGCCACTCCGAGGCCGATCACCTCGGTCAGGCTCTGTTCGTCCTGCGGCTGCATGGCGTCCCCGCCGTACTCGACGGTGAGGCCGGCCGCGCGAGCGGGCTCGACCGCGGTCGCCACGGCCTCCTGTGCCTGCGGCGTGACCTCCGGTGAAGGTACGTCGTACGTCACCTGGGCGTAGCCGGTGCGGCCGTCGGCGGAGATCGCCTTGGCGGTGAAGGGATCGAGGACCCTCGCCACCTGCGGAGCGTCGGTGATCCGGCCCAGGGTTTGCTGTACCTGTGCGGTGTTGGCCACGTCGGTGAGCTTCTGGCCGTCGGGTGCCTGGAAGACGATGCGGGCGGTGGCGCTGTCGGCATCGGCCTGCGGGAAGCGGTCCTGGAGCAGGTCGACCGCGCGCTGCGACTCGGTGCCCGGGATCGAGAAGCCGTTGGCGGTCGGGCCGGACAGAGTGGCCGCACCGGCGATGCCGGCGGCCAGGAGCCCCAGCCACACGAGTACGACGAGTCGGCGTCGGCGGAACGCGAACCGGCCGAGCCGGTACAGGTAGGTAGCCATGCTGCCGATCGTTCCGGCCGGGCCCTGTCATCCGCGTCTGCCAGGAGTGGGCTTCTCGGCGTACTGCGGATGCCGTAGGTCCTACTGCGTCTGCGGTACCTCGGCCGGCGGCAGGGTGGTTCCCGGACGGACCAGACCGGTCTGGTAGGCGAGCACGACCAGCTGGGCGCGGTCGCGGCACTCGAGTTTCATCATCGCCCGGTTGACATGCGTCTTCGCGGTCGACGGCGACAGCACCAGGCGTACGGCGATCTCGTCGTTGGTCAGCCCGAGGGCGACCAGGCCGACGATCTCGCGTTCCCGGTCGGTGAGGACGTCGAGTGCGGACGGGCCGAGGTCCTGGCCGACCTGTGGTTCGGCGAGGAAGCGGTTCATCAGGCCGCGGACCGCCTTCGGGGAGAGCAGTGCGTCGCCGCGGGCGACGACCCGGATCGCGTCGATGAGTTCGGCCGGCTCGACCGACTTGCCGAGGAAGCCGCTGGCTCCGGCGCGGATCGCTTCGAAGACGTACTCGTCGACTTCGAAGGTGGTCAGCACCAGCACCTTCACGCCGGCCAGCGCTTCGTCCGCGGTGATGATGCGGGTCGCCGCGAGCCCGTCCAGCTCCGGCATCCGGATGTCCATCAGGATCACGTCGGCGCGCTCGGTCCGGGCCAGCTCGACGGCTTCCCGGCCGTTCGACGCCTCAGCAACGACCTCCAAATCGGGTGCTGAGCTCACCAGCACCCGGAACCCGCTGCGGATCAGCGTCTGGTCGTCGGCCAGCAGCACCCGGATCGTCACCTACGACTCCCGTCTCGAGAGGAAGAACAGCATGCACCCCGAAGCCCCCACCCGCCTCCGGTCCGGTCGTCAACTCCCCACCCACCGCCGTGACCCGCTCCCGCATCCCCAGCAGCCCGTGTCCGGTCGTCGACGGAGTGCTCTCCGGACCGAGGCCGGGACCGCCGGGGAGGCGAGGTGCAGGCGTGCTGGGGGAGGTGTTCGTGACGTCGACGGCCAGGGACTCTGCATGGCGGGCCAGACGCACGCGGACTGTGCTGCCGGGGGCATGCTTCAGGACGTTGGTGAGGGACTCCTGGATCACTCGGTAGGCAGTCAGCTCGATGACGTCGGGGAGCGGACCGATCGAGTCCGGAGGCTCCCAGTCGACCTTCACTCCGGCAGCGACGAACGACTCGATCATCGAGTCCAGCTCGAGCAGCGACGGCGCGGGTGCGGTCGGTAAGGCGGTGCCTTGACGGCGTAGTACCCCGAGCAGGACGGTGAGCTCCCGGAGAACCGTACGGCCGCCGGAGCGGACCAGGGCCAGCGCTCGTTCGGCCTCGTCCGGTTGAGTACGCAGGACGTGCGCCGCGACGCCCGCCTGCACATTCATCAGCGCGATGTGGTGCGCGATCACGTCGTGCAGCTCGTGGGCGATCCGCAGCCGCTCCTCCATCACCCGGCGCTGTGCCTCCTCGTCGCGGGACCGCTCCGCGCGGACGGCCCGCTCCTCCAGCTCCGCCAGATACTCCCGCCGGTACCGGACCGCTCCGCCGACGGCCGCCGCGAAGAGGACCATGAAGGTCATTCCGAGGTTGTCGAGAAGGTTTCCGCCGATGAAGACGGCCGAGGAGATCAGGGTCGCGGCCGCCGTGACGCAGACCGCGCTCGAACTGGTCCGCCGGTCGTTGCGCACCACGACCGTGTAGATCGCGCAGGCCATGAACAGGACGATCGGGCTCTTGCCCTGTTCGGCGATCGCATAGGCGATCGCGACGCCGGTGGTGACTCCGAGCACCACCAGTGGCGCGCTGCGCCGGAAGGTGAGCGCGACGGCACCGACGACGGCAAGTGCCACGATCGTTTGGTTCAGCTCGATCCGTTCGCCCACGTGCCGGCCTCCCGGCACGAAGAGGTTGATCGCCAGGACGACCAGCGCGAGGGCGAGGTCCACCGCCAACGGATGCCACTTGAGGTCGCGGCAGTACCGCAGGAACGCGCCCATTCCTTCACAGTACGTGTTCCCCGGCGGAATCCGCGTCGTCCTCCGGCCGTATCCCCGGCGTACCGCGAACGCGGTATCAGACGGCGGAAGCTTGGACCGCGAGCTCGCGCAGAGCCTCGTACCGCGTCCGCAAAGCGGCGACCCGCTCCACCTCGTCGTCCACCGGTGTGAGGTGCTCGCCGCCTGGGGCCGGGGACAAGTTGAGGGCCACGGCCGCGGCACCGCGAGCGCCAACCTCGGCCTCCGCGCAGACCGTCGTGGGCCGAGCGAAGGTCGCGGTCAGGCTGCGGCGCCACCACTCGGAGGCATCGATACCGCCACCGCCCAGTACTACGTCCAGCTGCCGCCCGAACAGCGAATCGAGCATGCGCAGTCCCCGGTCGATCTCCAGCGACGCGCCTTGCAGCGAGGCGGCCAGCAGGTCAGCGGCGTCGTCGTCGAAGGACAAGCCGAAGTACACGCCGGATCCACTCGGTACGGTCGCCGGCGGCCTGGTCCCGGCCATGAAGGGGATCGCGATCGCTCGGGACGCCCCGATCTCAACCCCGGTCGGCTCGTCGGACTCCAACTGCAGTACGCCGGTCAGCCACGCGTGCAGGTTTCCGGCCGCCGAGAACGCCATCCCGGTCACCGCTCGCTGGTCGTCGACCCGGTAGCGCCACAGTTCCCATGGCAGCTCCGGCGCGTCATCGATCGGATGCACGACCCGTACGGCGGCCGACGTCCCGACCGTCACCGCCGCAGTGCTCTCGTCGTACCCGCCGGACCCGACGTTCGACGCGGCGCCGTCACCGGTCGGCGGATGCACGGGTACGTCGACCAGCCCGGGCCACCGGCGTTCGTACTCGGCGGACAACGTCGCGGTCCACCCGGTTGGGACGATCGGCGGGAGCTGGTCGGCCTTCACCCCGGCGATCTCCAGCGCCTCGTCGTCGTACGAACCGCCGGCCAGGTCGAGCGTGCCGGTCCCGGAGGCGATCGACACCGAGGTGACACGCTCGCCAGTCAGTCGCTCGAGCACCAGGTCGGGCAGTCCGGCAAACGCTGAAGGGGAGCCTTCCGACAGGAGCCACGGGATCCGCCGGGGCCAGTACAGCCGGTGCAGCCAGGAGCCGGTCCGGGCGTGGAACGCGTGCTCGTCGAACGACGACCCGAGATCGAGGTGGACCGAGCGGGTGTCCGCCCAGGTGATCACCGGCGTGAGCGCAGCACTTTTGTTGTTGAGGGCAACGATCGAGTGCCATTGCGACGACAGCACGATCGCACCGATGTCGCTCAGGTGGCCGTTCTGCTGGAGCTCGTCCAGGCAGCCCAGCAGCCCTTCGACGTACGCGTGCAGATCGAGCGTCGCCGAACCGTCGGAGCCGTAGGCCGGGGAGATCTTGTGACGCGCCAAAGCTCCCGCAAGTGGTGACGCGTCTTCAGCCGACAGGACCAGGGCACGAGCTGATGACGTGCCTAGATCCAAGGCCAAGACCCGTCCGTCAGTCTTCGTCATGCAGGGCTTTCAGGAACGACGCCGCCCAGACGTTCACGTCGTGCGCGGCCAGGTGCTTGCGCATCGCCTTCATCCGGCGGCCGAGCTGACGGTCGTCGGTGTTCATCGCGTCGACGATGGTGTCCTTCATCCCGTTGATGTCGTGCGGGTTCACCAGGAACGCCTGGCGGAACTCGTCCGCGGCGCCGGCGAACTCACTCAGCACCAGGGCTCCGGTGTCGTCGTACCGGGTGGCGACGTACTCCTTGGCGACCAGGTTCATGCCGTCGCGCAACGGCGTCACCACCGCGACGTCCGCGGCCCGGAACAGCGCGGCCATCTCGGTCCGTGAGTACGACGTGTGCAGGTAGTTGATCGCCGGGGTACCGATCCGGCCGTGCTCGCCGTTGATCCGGCCGACCAGCAGCTCGATCTCGTCCCGGAGCACGCGGTACTGCTCGACGCGTTCGCGCGACGGCGTGGCCACCTGGATGAAGACGGCGTCGTCGACCGACACCCGGCCCTCGTCCAACAGCTCACCGAACGCGCGCAGTCGTTGCCGGATCCCCTTGGTGTAGTCGAGCCGGTCCACGCCGAGCAGGATGTGCTGCGGATTGCCGACCTCCTCGCGCATCTCGGCGGCCCGGGCGAGGGTCTCCGGCTTTCGGGCCAGGTCCTCCAGCTCGCCGACGTCGATGGAGATCGGGAACGCCTTGGCCCGGACGATCCGGTCGTCGGGCAGGTGGATGCGGTCGCCGCGGGTCCGCAGGCCCATCCGGTTGCGGGCCAGGCGGGCGAAGTTCGACGCCGCGCCCGGGCGCTGGAAGCCGACCAGGTCCGCACCCATCAGGCCGTCCAGGATCTGCCGCCGCCACGGCATCTGCGCGAACAGCTCGGTCGGCGGGAACGGGATGTGCAGGAAGAACCCGATCCGTACGTCGGGCCGCAGCCGGCGCAGCATCGCCGGGACCAGTTGCAGCTGGTAGTCGTGCACCCAGACGTCGGCGCCATCGGCGGCGGCATCCGCGGCAGCCTCCGCGAACCGCCGGTTCACCGCCACGTACGACTCCCACCACTCGCGGTGGAACTCCGGTGCCACGATCACGTCGTGGTACAGCGGCCACAGGGTCGCGTTCGAGAAGCCCTCGTAGTACAGCTGGACGTCTTCGGCCGACAGCATCACCGGGACCAGATGCATACCGTCGTTGTCGAACGGATCCACCTTCTCGTCCGCGCTCCCGGTCCAGCCGATCCACGCACCGTGGTGGCGCTGCATCACCGGTGCGAGGGCGGTGACCAGACCGCCGGGACTCCGGCGCCACGCCGTACTGCCGTCGGGCATCTCGATCCGGTCGACCGGCAGCCGGTTGGCCACCACTACGAAGGAACTCCGTCCGTCAGGCATCTGCTGTCATCCACCCAGGTCTTCGTCGTCACCGGGGTAGCGCACCCCGATCTGGCTACGGGTTTCGTCGAGCAGTTCGAGAACCTCGATCGTCGCGACATGCGGCAGCGACGGGACCTCGATCAGTCCGTTGCGCAGCGCACGCATCACGTCCCCCGCCTCATAGTGGTACCCAAGGCCATGCGTCGGTACGTCGATCCGCTCGCTGCCGGCCGCCGTACTGCGCACGTAGTACTCAGGATGGTGGAAGCGGTGTGGCAGTTGCAGACTGCCCTCCGGGCCGCTCACGGACGCGACCCAGGGGTTCTGCGACTTGAGACCGCAGGTGAGCGCGGCGACCGCGCCGGAGTCGTAGCGCCAGGCCATGGCGACGTTCAGGTCGATGCCGTCGTCGGTGAGCGATCCGACGGCCTTCAGCTCGGCCGGGCGGCCCAGCGCCAGGTAGGCGAAGGTCATCGGGTAGATGCCGCCGTCCATCAGCGAACCGCCGCCGAGCGCCGGGTCGAGCAGGCGGGCGGGCAACGATGGCTTGTGGAAGGCGAAGTCCGCGACGACCTGCTGCGGCTCGCCGATCACACCGCTGTCGAGCTCCTTGAAGAACGCTCGGATGACCGGGTTGGTCCGCATCCACATCGCCTCGGCGAACAGCGTCTGGTGCTCGGTGGCGACGGCGATCAGATCCCGGGCCTGCTTGGCGGTCAGGGTGACCGGCTTCTCGCAGAGTACGGCGATACCGGCCTGGAGTGCGGTCCGCGCGATCGCGTAGTGCTGTGGGTGCGGTGTACCGATGTAGATCACGTCGACCGTGCCGGAGTCGATCAGCCGGCGGTAGTCGTCGTACGCGTTCTCGATGCCGAACTCGGCGGCGAACCGGTCCGCACCGTCCTGGGACCGCGACGACACAGCTGTCACCACGGCGTCGTCGCCGAGCAGCTTCAGATCCCTCGTGAACGACGTAGAGATGTTGCCCGTAGCAACGATGCCCCACCTGACGCGATCTACACCCACTGGGTTAACTCCGGGGTCGGGAACGGTCCGTCTGCAGCGATTCTCGCTGTTTCGAAGGCGTGAGCCAAGCGAATGAGCGTGGAGTCACTCCGAGCAGTGCCACTGAACGTGATCCCGACAGGCAGTCCTGCGACCAGTCCGGACGGCACGGAGAGCAATGGATACCCGGCCAGCGCCGCATGTGAGGACGAACTGCCCAGTACGTGGTCACCGTTGACCAGGTCGATGGTCCAGGCCGGTGAGTACGACGGGCAGACCAGGGCGTCGAGCTGGTTGTCCCGGAGCAGATTGTCGATGCCGTCCCGGCCGGCTCGCAGTGCGGTGAGGCGGGAGGCGACGTAGATCGGGGAGCTCAGCCCCTCTGTGGCCGCGGCCCGCTCGAACAGTTCCTGGCCGAACCACTGCAGCTCGACGTCCGCATGCGCTCGGTTGAAAGCGATCAGATCATCCAGCGTCCGCGGGCCGCCGGGCACGCGAGTGGCCAGGTACGCCGCCAGGTCAACCTTGAGCTCGTGGGCCAGCACCTGCAGTTGGTCCTCGTCGCCACCGGGGGTCGGCAACGACAGATGGTCGACCAGCGTGGCTCCACACCGGCTGAGCGTCTCCAGCGCGTGCTCAGTGACCTCGTCGAGGCCGGTCGAGTAGCCCCAGAGCGGGCCGCGCGGTACGCCGATCCGCACGTTGCTGAGGTCCGTGCCGCGGCAGTACTCGGAGTAGTCGGTCTTGTTCCCGGTGAGGACTGTGAGCAGGGCTGCCGCCTGGGCGACGGTCCTGGTCATCGGTCCGGCGGTGTCCTGGGAGTGTGAGATCGGGACGATGCCCTGCTGCGGGATGAGACCCACAGTCGGCTTCAGACCGACGATGCCGTTCAGTGCGGCCGGGCAAACGATTGAACCGTTCGTCTCGGTACCTATGGCGTAGTCGGCCAGCCCTGCGGCGACCGCCGCGCCGGATCCGCTCGAGGAGCCGCCGGCGGAGCGGTTCAGCGCGTACGGGTTCCGGGTGAGTCCGCCGTACGCGCTCCAGCCGGAGGAGGACGCCGAGCCGCGGAAGTTGGCCCACTCGCTCAGGTTGGTCTTGCCCAGGACGATGCAGCCCGCCTCGCGGAGTCGCCGTACCAGTGGGGCGTCGTTCGGTGGCGGTGGCTGGTCGGCCAGCGCCAGCGAGCCGGCGGTGGTCGGCAGGTCGGCGGTGTCGATGTTGTCCTTGACCAGGACCGGTACGCCGTGCAGCGGGCCACGGACCCGTCCTTCGTCGCGCTCCGTGTCGAGGTGGGCGGCCTGAGTGAGAGCGGCGGGGTTGGGCGTGCAGATGGCGTTGACCAGCGGGTCCACCTCACGACTCTTGGCCTGCAGCTCTTCCACCAGCGCCATGCTGGAAAGAGTTGAGCTCACGCGTCGATCCTGCCAGAGTTGCCCCGGTCCGGCCGTCCGCCGGCGACACGCTCCGTGTCGCCTGACCGGTGAATGACATGGTTGTTGTTCAGCCGTACAGTGGGGCGCGGACGGACGATCACCGACCGCACAGGAGTCACCAGCAGATGGACAGCGCGAACGCCAGCTCTCCCGGCCCCGCCGAAGCTGCGCCGCCGGCCGTTGCCGGACTCACTGAGCGCGATGGGGCGATCCTCGCGTTCGAGCGGCACTGGTGGAAGTACGCCGGTGCCAAGGAGCAGGCGATCCGGGACCAGTTCCAGATGTCGGCCACCCGGTACTACCAGGTGCTGAACGCGCTGATCGACCGGCCCGAGGCGCTTGCTCACGACCCGCTGCTGGTCAAGCGGCTGCGCCGGCTGCGCGCGGCCCGCCAGCGCGCCCGCTCCGCACGCCGCTTGGGTATCGAGGTCTGACCATGTCCCGCCCGAAGGGCGACCAAGGCCAAGTCTTGTCGTCGCTCGTCGCTGTGGCCGCCGTCGTCGCGATCGTGGCCGGCCTGCTGGTGCTGTTCGGTACTCGCGGTCACGACAGCGAGGCCGACGAGACGTCGGGCGCGACCACCCCGAAGCCGAGCGCGAAGCCGTCCTCGGGGCCGTCGACGATCGCTGCCAGCATCCCCAAGCCGTCCTCGAAGCCGACCGAACCGGCCACTACGCCTACCGAGGCCCCGTCGTCCACGCCGACGACCGAGCCGACCACCGAGCCCAGCTCTGAGCCGACCTCTGCGCCGACGCAACCGCCGTCGAGCCAGTCGACGACGATCCCGGCGGCTGAGCGGCCCGCGGTCGAGGTCTACAACAACACCGCGCGCAAGGGCCTGGCCGACTCGGTCGCGGGCCGGGCGCGGCAGGCAGGCTGGACCGTGGCGGGTTCCCCCGACAACTGGCACGGCAAGATCGCCGAAAGCACCGTCTACTACCCGCCGGGCATGCTCGACGCCGCCAACCAGCTCGCCCGCGATCTCGGGGTGAGCCGGACCAAGGGTGCGCTGGACAACATGAAGAAGGATCGCCTCACCGTGATCCTGACCTCGGACTACGCAGGATGAGCACCCCGGTCATCCAGACCGACGCCGGGCGCGAAGGCTGGGAAGCGATCGTCGCCGACCCGGCCACGGCGGTGGTCGCGTCCGACTTCGACGGCGTACTGTCGCCGCTGGTCGAGGACCCGGCCCGTGCTCGCCCGGCCGAGGGCGCCCTCGACGCACTGGCGCGGCTGGCCCGCTCGGTGAAGCAGGTGGCGATCGTCACCGGCCGTCCGGCACTCGTGGCCACGGAGCTCACCGGTGTGACCGGTCATCCCGGTCTGGGCAGTCTCGTCGTACTCGGGCACTACGGGCTGGAGCAGTGGGACGCCGCGACCGGGAACGTGTCCAGCGACCCGGTGCCGTCCGGTGTCGCCGAGGCTCGCTCGCGATTGCCGGAGATCCTGCGCGCGGCCGGCGTACCGGATGCCTTCGTGGAGGACAAAGAGAGCTCGCTGGCGGTGCACACGCGCCGACTGCCGGATCCGGTCGGTGCGTTGGAGAGACTGCGTACGCCGCTGACCGAGCTGGCCGAGTCGACCGAACTGCGCCTGGAGCCGGGCAACCTGGTGCTCGAGCTCCGGCCGCCCGGGATCGACAAGGGCGTCGCGCTGCGCCGGCTGCTCGAGTCCACGGGCGCCAGGTCGATCCTTTACGCCGGTGATGACCTGGGTGACCTGGCTGCGTTCCGGGCGGTGGAACAACATCGCAAGACCGGACTCCGCGCCGTACTGCTGGCCACGCGGTCGTCCAACGCGACCGAACTGATTCAGGCGGCCGATATCGTCGTCGACGACCCCGCTGGCGTGGTGACCGTGCTCACTGCCCTTTCGGACGCGATCGCAGCACGCTGAACGCCTGCGTCACGGTCTTGCCGATCGGCTGGATCGGCCGCTCGACGTAGCCGCCGTCCTTGAGTCCGGCCAGCCGCTCGAACGGGTTCCGCGACGCCGGATCGCCGGTGAGCAGGAACGAGATGATCACGCCGACGACGTACAGCGGGAGCATGAACAACCCGATCAGGCAGAAGTACTGCCACGAGTGCCGCTCCTCGTGCCGCACCAGCGCCTCGTCCTCGAAGTACGAACGCTCGTGCTTGCTGAGTACGACGTTCCCGATCGTGAACGCCCCAGCCACCGGGAACCCCAGCTTGTACCCGTTCGCAAAGAACAACCCCCGCGGCCCGCGACTGAACCGAGCCCGCCCGATCACCCCGACCCCCAGCCCCGCCAAGGTCGACAGATTCAGGAAGTTCCCCACCACCTTCACCCACTGCCACCCACTCATGCGGCTCAGTATCGGCCCGTGGCGACTCTTTGTCTCGATGTCGCAAACATCAGGACATGGCGTACGATGTCCTAAGAATTGAGACATCAGGACATTGGGGCCAATGACGATCTTCAGCACGCCGGAACTGGATCTCGAGGATCGGCAGGTCCTCGAGCAGATTCACGCGTTCCGGTCCGAGCTCACCGACGTACTGCGGGTTCCCCGGCGGTGGGCCGGCGGCCTGCGGCGGAGCATGTTGGCGCGCGCGATCCAGGGGTCGAACAGCATCGAGGGGTACGACGTCAAGCTCGACGACGCCGTAGCCGCGCTGGACGACGAAGAGGCGCTGAGCGCCGATGAGCGCACGTTCGCCGAGATCCGTGGATACCGGCAGGCGCTCGGCTATGTCCTCGCAATGGCGAAGGATGCGGACTTCGGGCTGGATGCGTCGGCTGTCCGGGGCATGCATTTCATGATGCTCAGTCACGACCTGGCGAAGAGCCCCGGCAGCTACCGGCAGGGTGTCGTCCACGTGCATGACGAGGCAACCGGGGAGAACGTGTACGAAGGTCCGTCGGCGGAGGATGTGCCGGGCCTCGTCGCCGAGCTGATGGACGGCCTGGCCGCCGACGGCGCGGCGGACCCCTTGGTGCATGCGGCGATGGCTCACCTCAACCTGGTCATGATCCACCCGTTCCGCGATGGGAACGGCCGGATGGCGAGAGCGCTGCAGACACTGGTCCTGTCCCGGAGTGGCATCGGAGAGCCGGCCTTCTCGAGCATCGAGGAGTGGCTGGGCAGCAACACCGAGGACTACTACCGGGTGCTGGCGGCGACCGGCGCCGGCGGGTGGCATCCGCGGCGATCAGCCGCGCTCTGGGTCAAGTTCAACCTGCGCGCGCACCATATCCAGGCCCAGACGGTGCGGAGGCGGTATCGCGAAGCGGGCAAGCTGTGGCTGGCTTTCGACGAGCTGATCGCGGAGTACGGGCTGGCGGAGCGCGTCGCTGACGAACTGTTCGACGCGTCCCTCGGCTTCCGCATGCGCCGCTCGACCTACGTACGCCGGGCCGGGATCGAGGAACGGACGGCCACCCGCGACCTAGCGAGGCTCACCGAACTGGAGTTGCTCCGGGCGGTCGGTGAGACGAAGGGGCGGCACTACGTGATGGGTGATCGCCTTGCCGAACTCGTACAGGGCGCACTTTCCACTCGCGAGCCGCTGATCGATCCATACCCGTGGATGCGAGAGCGGCTGGCCGCGGCGCCGACACCGATCCGGTAGTTGTCCGTGGGGTGAGTAAGACTTGGGGGGTGAGTTCGCGGGTGCGGGTTTGGCGGGTTGGGCGGGTGGTGGATCCGCATTCGGTGATCGGAGGGTTGCGGAAGGGGCCGGGGGATCCGGCGTATGTGTTCGACCCGGGGCGGCGGACGGTGTGGCGGGCTACGCGGACGCCTGACGGGCCGGTGCTTCTGCGACTGACGCCGTACGCCGGGGAGGTGGAGGCCGAGGCCTGGGGACCGGGAGCGTCGTGGGCGCTGGACGGGGTGCCGGAGTTGCTGGGGGAGGCGGACAGCTGGGACGGGTTCGAGCCGTTGCCGGAGCACGCGGCGTTGGTGGACGCGGCGCGCCGGTTCCCGCATCTGCGGGTGCCTCGGACGCGCGCGGTGTTCGAGGCGATGGCAGCTGCGGGGATCGAGCAGGTCGTCACGGGCAAGGAGGCGTTCCGGGGCTGGCGGCTGCTACTTCGTGAGTACGGCGAACCCGCGCCGGGCCCGAACGGTCCGGACGGACGGGTGATGATGGTGCCGCCGGCGCCGGAGGAGTGGCGACTGATCCCGTCCTGGCAGTGGTTGCGGGCCGGCGTGGAGAACCGCCGGTCGCGGGTGGTCGTGACGGCCGCGACCCGGGCCAAGGCACTGGAGCGGACGCTGGAGCTGACCGACTCGGCAGAGATCGAACGCCGGTTGCGATCGCTGCCCGGCGTCGGGGTGTGGACGGCCGCGGAGGTCCGCCAGCGGGCTCACGGTGACGCGGATGCGTTCTCGTTCGCGGACTACCACGTGTCGCGCAACGTGTCGTACGCCCTCATCGGCGAGGAGTTGGACGACGACGGCTGCGCCGAGCTGATCGAGCCGTATCGCGGTCACCGGTTCCGGGTGCAGCGGCTGCTGGAGCTGACCGGCATCACCCACCCCCGCTACGGCCCGCGCAAGTCCCTGCCCACGCACACCCCGGGCGCAACGCATCGCTTGAGGTAGCGCTGGGCACCGGGCCACCACGATGACGATCGACGGCGACGGGCTGTACCTGGTGGCCGGCCTGGCATTGCTGCTCGGCGCCGTCCTGCCCCGCCTCTTGCGCCGGTACGCCGTCTCCGCGCCGATCGGCTTCCTCGGCGCCGGCCTGCTCCTCGGTCTCGCCGTCAACCGGCAGCACCTCACCCCGCTCGCCGAACCCAAGCTCACCGAGCACCTGGCCGAGCTGACCATCCTCGTCGCGTTGATGGGCGTCGGGCTCGCGATCGACCGTCCGATCGGCTGGCGGCGCTGGAGCGTGACCTGGCGTCTCCTGTTCGTCGCCATGCCCGCCTGCATCGCCGCGGTAGCCGGCGTCGGCTGGGGGCTCGGCCTGGCTCCCGCGACCGCGCTCCTGCTGGGAGCCATCCTCGTACCGACCGACCCGGTGCTCGCCTCCGACGTCCAGGTGCAAGGCCCGACCACCGGCGAAGGCGCCGAGCCGGAGGAGGACGACGAGGTCCGCTTCGCGCTCACCTCGGAGGCCGGGCTGAACGACGGCCTGGCGTTCCCTTTCGTCTACGCCGCCATCTTCGCCGCAACCAAGGGCGCAGTCGGGGGCTGGGCCCTCGAGTGGCTCGCCTGGGACCTGATCGGCCGGACGCTGATCGGCGTCGCGGTCGGTGCCGGGGCGGGCTGGCTGCTCGGCAAGATGGCCTTCTCCGCGCCGTCCCGCGCCTTCCGGCTGGCGGATTCCCGCGAACCGGTACTGGCGCTCGCGATGACACTGGGCGTCTACGGCCTGGCCCAGGTGCTGCACGGCTACGGCTTCGTCGCGGTCTTCGTTGCGGCCCTGGCGCTGCGGGCTGCCGAGCGCAGCCACGACTTCCACGAGGAGCTGCACGGTTTCGTCGAGCAGCTCGAGCACATCCTCACCTGGGGGATCCTGCTGCTGCTCGGAGTGGCGATCACGGCCGGGTTGCTGAAGCCGTTGACGCTGACCGGCATCGGAATCGGGCTCCTGCTCGTGCTGGTGATCCGTCCGCTGATCGCCTGGGCCGCGCTGGCCGGTACGCCGATGCGCCGCTCGGAGCGGTGGGTGACGGCCGCGTTCGGCGTCCGCGGCGTCGGGTCGGTGTTCTACCTCGCGTACGCCGGTGCCGACTTCGGCACCGACCTGCCCTGGCTGTGGGCGACGGTCGGCTTCACCGTCGTCCTGAGCGTCGTCGTCCACGGGATCGCGGCGACTCCGATGATGCGAATGCTCGACGTACGCCGAGATCGGGCTGCCTGAGCGCGGCGGCGGGCGGTTCGACTCCGTGCCGGATCGCGGCGGCGGCGTGGATTCCGGCGGCGAACTCCTTCAGTCCGGTGCCGGCAGGGCTGAGACCTCGCGTCTCGGATGGTGGGAACGGAAGACACAATATGGACCCGATTGGGTAGTCTCGGGGGAGCTCATCCAGAGGGACTGAGGGAAACGGCCCGTTGAAGTCCCGGCAACCCTCCCCGTTGAGGTCCCGCTCCCGGGTTCCTTGCGGCGGACCGGTGCCAAATCCGTCCCGCGCCGAGATCCGGTCCCGGGGAAGATGAGAGGGGAACCTCACTCATGAGCCTGACCGCCGCCACCCACACGATCCGTGAAGGTGCCTTCGGCAACGGTACGCACCTGAGCTGTCGCGCCTGTGGGGCGAAGTCGCCGCTCGGTCCGTTCTACGCCTGTATGGAGTGCTTCGGTCCGCTCGAGGTCGGGTACGACTACCCGACCATCACGCGGGAGCAGATCGAGGCCGGTCCCAAGAACATCTGGCGCTATCAGCCACTGCTGCCCGTCCCGGTGGACGTCGCGAGCTTCCCGAACACCGAGCCCGGCTACACCCGGCTCATCGACGCCAAGAACCTGGCCCGTGAACTGGGCCTGCGCAAGCTCTGGGTGAAGGACGACTCGGGCAACCCGACCCACTCCTTCAAGGACCGCGTGGTCGCGTCCGCCCTGAGCGCCACCCGCGAGCTGGGCATGAAGGTCTTCGCCTGCCCCTCGACCGGCAACCTGGCCAACGCCGTCGCCGCGGCCGCCGCCCGGGCCGGCATCCGCTCGGTCGTCTTCATCCCCAAGGACCTGGAGCGACCCAAGATCATCACCACCGCCGTGTACGGCGGGACTCTGGTGGCCGTCGACGGCAACTACGACGACGTGAACAAGCTGGCCTCCGAGATCGCCGGCGAGGAGGAGGGCTGGGCGTTCGTCAACGTCAACGTCCGCCCGTACTACTCCGAAGGCTCCAAGACGCTGGCCTTCGAGATCGCCGAGCAGCTCGGCTGGCGCATCCCGCAGCAGGTGGTGATCCCGGTCGCCTCCGGCTCGCAGCTGACCAAGATCGACAAGGGCTTCACCGAGCTCGGCAAGCTCGGCCTGGTCGACGCCACCGACTACAAGGTGTACGGCGCTCAGGCCACCGGCTGCTCGCCCGTGGCGCAGGCCTTCCGGGACGGCCACGACGTGGTCAAGCCGGTCAAGCCGGACACCATCGCGAAGTCCCTGGCGATCGGCAACCCGGCCGACGGACCGTATGTGCTCGACGTCGCCCGGCGTACCGGCGGTGCGATCGAGGACGTCAGCGACGAGGAAGTCGTCGAGGGGATCCAGTTGCTCGCCCGGACCGAGGGCGTCTTCGCCGAGACCGCGGGCGGGGTGACCGTCGCGACGCTGAGGAAGCTGATCGCGACCGGGCAGCTCGACCCCGAGGCCGAGACGGTGATCATCAACTCCGGCGACGGGCTGAAGACGCTCGACGCCGTGGCCGACCGGGTCGGCCCCAAGGTGACCATTCCCGCGTCGTACGACGCCTTCGTGAAGGCAGGCCTGCAGTGAGCGTGAGCGTACGGGTCCCCACCATCCTGCGGCCCTACACCCAGGGCGTGTCCGAGGTCTCGGCCGAGGGCGGGACACTGAGCGAGGTGCTGGAGTCGCTCGACGGCTCCTACCCCGGCATCAAGGGCCGGGTGCTGGACGAGTCCGGCGAGCTGCGCCGGTTCGTGAACGTGTACGTCGACGATGACGACGTACGGTTCGCCGACGGCCTGCAGACCGCGATCAAGGACGGCGGCCAGGTCTCGATCATCCCCGCGGTCGCGGGCGGCTGATCCTGCCGGTGGTTCCGGGCGTCTTTCGTCCGGAACCACCGCTACCGTCGCCTGCATGGCGACGAAATGGACCATCGGCGGGGATGCCGCCGATCCGCAGAAGCTGGCCCGATTCTGGGCCGCGGCCCTCGGATACGTGATCGAGCCCGGATTCGACGATCCGGACGGCGCGGGGATCATCGATCCCGACGATGTCGGCCCGGCGATCGGCTTCCTCCGCGTGCCCGAGCCCAAGACCGCGAAGAACCGTCTGCACATCGACATCCGCGTGGCCGGTCCCGGCGCCCGCGACGCCGCCTCCGCGGACCGCATGCGCACGAAAGCCGCGGAGTTGGTGGCGCTGGGGGCTGTTGAGGTCCGCGAGGACTTCTACGGCCCCGAACTCGGCCACATCGTGATGCTCGATCCCGAAGGCAACGAGTTCTGCGTCGGCTGACTACGATGCTCTGGTGCGCGCTGTTGTGATCGAGGAGTACGGCGCTCTGCCCGTCGTACAAGAGGTTCCGCGGCCTGCGCCGGCGGCTGGTTCTGTTGTCCTGAAGGTGGAGGCGACCGGGCTGTGCCGCAGTGACTGGCACGGGTGGATGGGCCATGACTCCGACATCGTGCTGCCGCATGTCCCGGGCCATGAGCTGGCCGGGACCGTCGCCGCCGTCGGGGCTGGGGTCTCTGGCTGGCAGGTCGGCGATCGGGTGACGACGCCGTTCATCTGCGCCTGTGGTCAGTGCGAGCAGTGTCAGGAGGGCAACCACCAGGTCTGCCCGAACCAGCTCCAACCCGGCTTCAACTACTGGGGCTCGTTCGCGGAGTACGTCGCTGTTCCCTACGCCGAGGTCAACCTGGTCCGCCTCCCGGACGACCTGGACTTCGCCACCGCCGCGGGCCTGGGCTGCCGCTTCGCCACGTCCTTCCGCGCCATCCATCAGGTCGGCCGCGTGGCTCCGGGCGAACGCGTCACCATCTTCGGCTGCGGCGGCGTAGGCCTCTCCGCGGTGATGATCGCCGCAGCTCTCGGCGCCGAGGTGATCGCCGTCGACACGAACCCCGACGCCCTGAAGCTCGCCCGCGAGTACGGCGCTTCTCACACCATCCAGGCGTCACCGACGGTTGTCGACGAGATCCACGCCCTCGGTGGTGCCCACGTGACCATGGATGCGTTGGGCTCCAACGCCATCGTCCAACAAGCTCTGCTGGCCTTGCGTCCTCGAGGCCGCCATCTCCAGGTCGGCCTCCTCCCCTCCGGCGTACAGCTCGACGTCGGCCGGTTGATCGGCCAGGAACTCCAATGGCTGGGCAGCCACGGCATGCCCGCCCACGCCTACCCGGAAATGCTGTCGCTAGTTGCTTCAGGCAACCTAAAACCAGCCGACCTGATCACCCGCACGATCACCCTGGAAGAAACCCCCGCCGCCCTAGCCGCTTTGTCCAACGGCACCCCAGCCGGCGTCACCATCATCCAACCCACACCCCACTAACCACCCACGCGCCACGACCCCACGCGAAGGGCCGGCGCTGACCGCGCCCGCGAGACCGCGGTTGCGTAGCACGCGGGGGTGTACTACAGGCGGATCAGATACACGGTCGGGGGACGCCCGGTGCGGCCGTGTTGTTGGGTGCCGGTGGGGGCAGCCAGGCCGGCTCGTTCGAGGCGTTTGAGGACTCGGCGGGCGGTGCGGAGCTGGACGGCCAGGTGGTCGGCGACGTCTTGGGTGGTGAGGCCGTCGGGGAGGGTGGCGGTGAGTTCGCGCATGCGGGCGAGGGTCTGGGTGTTGAGGCCGACGCGGCGGGCCAGGAGGGGGAGGCTTTCGGGGCCGCGGCGGGTGGCGGGCTGGTCGCCCGAGGGCTCGATGACGATCTCGACGTCGTCGGACATCGACACGACGCCGGCGACCGCGCCGATCGACTCGGCCCGGCTGACTGCGCGGCGGGCGAGTGCTTCCGCCTCGGCCGCCGTACGTCCGACGCCGAAACCGACGTACGCCGTGCTGTGCCGGGCGGCGAGGTGGTCGAGCAAGGGCATCCGGGCGAACTGTTCGGTCGCCTGCTCGAGCAGGCCGCGGGTGGTGACGACCAGGTGCCGCCCGTCCGGCAGCGCGGCCAGGCTGCCGCCGAGCGTGATCAGATCACCGGCGAGGGCGTCGTCCGGCTCGGGCAGTGCGATCACGCCGAGCGCTACCTGCGCGTCACCGACGTGCTGCCCGGTCGTCGTCAAGACCAAGGCCTGCAACGTCGACCGGATCGAGTAACGGGAGGGCGCGAGCCGCACCGACGGCATCTCGTTCTCCAACAAATGGAACGCCGAGCCGAGGCAGCTGATCGCGACCTTGGTGTCGTGCTTGTCGCGCGCGGTCCGGTGGAACGCGACGATGTCGTCGGAGGTCAGCCCCGGCCGGTACGGCAGCACGTGGATCTGGTCGGTCGGGAGCTTGGCCTCGATCAGCGTCTCCAGCACCTCACTACGCCGCAGTGTGTCGATCGAGAACTGGGTGACGTTGTGCCCGAGCCGGAGCAGTTCGACGAGTGCGCGGAGCAGCGTGGCGCCGTCGTACGACACGTACATCGCGGGCCGGTCGATCACGCCGGCCTCGGTGGCGATCGTGTACGGCACGACCCCGGTGAACAGCAGCGCGTCGACCTTCTCGTGCGCCTGCTCGACGAGGTCGACAGCCTCGGTCTCGTGCCGGTAGGGCAGCGGGAGCAGGGTCGCGCCGCTCGGCGGACCGACCGCGATCACGCGCAGCACCAGGTCCTCCGGACCGACGACGCCGACAGTGAGCGTCATCAGGCCACCGCGCCCGGGGCTGAGCTGATCTGCACGGCACTCCTTCGACGACTTCTGGTCTGGCCCTCAACTCGCAGAATAGCGCAGCCGGCCCCGGGCACTTGACGTGCAAGGCGGCTTCTCTTAGTTTCGGTCAAGACCACAATTACCGCCACTCGAAGGCGGTCGCCAGTGTGGGTGGAGCGTCGGAGGGAGCGAGCCACCCTAACGGGCGAGATCCTCGAGGCAGCGGATGACGAGGTCGCGCTCACCAGAAGGCAGCGTCGGTCCGTAGGGGTCGTACGCGGCCTCGGCAGGGAGCAGGCCTTCCCACTCGGCTGCCCAGAGCATGCGCTGCACGTAGCCCTCGATCGGGGCGTAGAAGGTGGCGGCGGCGAACTGGTCCAGCCGTTCTGAGGCGGTCAGGAAGCCACTGTGATCCCCGGACGTCCAAGCGTCGAGTACAGCGGCAGACAGCGAGACCTGCGCCGCGGCGATCCCGACCAGGGCCGTGTCCGCGCCCCACATGAACGAAGGCCCGTACATCCGGTCCTCACCGGTGATCAGCAGCTTCCCGGTCCCACGCCCGGCCCAGATGGCGTCCTGGCACCCGATAGCCCGATCGAGCGTCGCAGTCTTCACCCCGAGCACGGCCGGAAGTGAAAGCAGGTCGCGGATCAGCGCAGGCGGGTACGGATACCCACCAGCCTCGCCATGGAGATAGAAACCCACGAGTGGCAGCCCGCTCTCCGCCGCCACCCGCTCGTGCAACGCCACCGCCTGCGCATGCCCGTCCGGCAACTCCCCGAGCGCAGCCAGCGGATAGACCATCACCGCGTCCGCTCCACCCGCAGCCGCCTCCAGAGCCATCGCTACCGTCGCGTCAGCGGCCTCCTGCAGGCTCTGCGCCGACGAGGACCGCGGTACGCCGACTCCCGCGACGATGGGCACGTCCGTGGCCTGCCGCCACGTCTCCAGCACCTTGGACCGGTCAGCCGCGGACAGGTAGAGCCCGCGCCCGGTGTGGGCCCACACTGCGACCCCACCGACGGACTCTGCCGTCAGAGCGCCGGCGTACGCGGTCAGAGCGTCGTACGCGACGACACCCTCGGAGTCCATCGGAGTGACGACCGCGGGGAGCAGTGTGCCCCGGAGTTGCTCGACGAGCGGGTGCATGAGTGACCTCTCAGACGTCGTGGCCGAGGCCTGGGCGCTTGGGTACGTCGATCCAGCCGTCGCAGTCGGCGAACACACTCGGAGCCAACGGGTCCTCGTCGACCATCAGCGGCCCGACCAGGTCGGCCGCGACGGTGGCGCCCGGTACGGCGGCCGCCAGGTGGACCGCGGCCAGGGTTGCCACCCCCAACTCCGGCATCGAGCCTATCTTCACCGCCAGCCCGGCCGCCTCGGCCACGTTGGCGATCTGGAGGGCGCGATGCAGGCCGCCGACCTTGAGGATCTTGATGTTCAGTACGTCGGCTGCCCCACGGCGAGCGATCTCGAGAGCATCATGCAGTGAGTGCATGCTCTCGTCGACCATCACCCGGACGTCGAGCCGCTCACGCAGCCGCACCAGCCCGGCCAGGTCCCAGCGCGGCAGTGGCTGCTCCAGCAGGGTCAGACCGGCTTCGGTCATCTTGGCGAGATAGGGCAGCGCTGTGGTCGCGTCGTACCCCTCGTTGGCGTCCAGGCAGAGCTCTGCGTCGGCAGGGATCGCCGCACGGACCGCACGGATCAGCTCGAGGTCCTTGGCGGGGTCCTGGCCACCTTTGACCTTCAGATGCCTGAAACCTTTACCGGCGTACTCCGCGGCCTCAAAAGCCATCTCGTCGAGGGTGCCGAGCCCGACCACCCACGTCGTCTGCACGCGCTCTCTGACACTGCCACCGAGGATCGCGTGCACAGGCCAGCCGCTCAGTCGACCGGCCAGGTCATAGAGCGCGATGTCGAGCCCGGACTTGGCTACCTGCTGACCGCGGAGCACGGTGTCCATCAGTACGTGTGCGCCGGCTCGGTCGAGCGGATCACGGCCGATCAGGGCCGGCGCCAGGTGCTCTTCGATGGCTGCGGTGACTCCGGCCAGCGTCTCGCCGGTGTACGCCGTCATCGGTGAGGTCTCGCCGATGCCGACCGCGCCGTCGGCGGTGTGGATCTCGACCACCAGGCTGACCAGCTCGGTGCTGATCCCGCTGCTGATCTGGAACGGCCGGCGGTACCGCGCACTGACCACGCGGGTCTTGATCGCGCTGATCGGACCTGCCCCGGTCCCGGCCGGCAACCCGACCGGATGCGATGCAACACTCAATTCCGGCTCCTAGGGTCGCAATCTGATCGGAAAGCATTTACGGTCAAGACCGTAAATACCGCGAGCGCTCTCTGTCAACGGAAGGTGGCACCCCCGATGCGGCTGGGTCTCTATCTGAACCTCTACGGCACCCCGGACGAGCGCCCGCGGCTGGCCGACGCGGTCGAGCAGGCGCGGCTGGCCGAGCAGGCCGGCTTCGAGTGGATCGTGCTCGGCGAGCGGCATCTGCACCGGCCCGGGTACCACGAGATCCTCACGTCGCTGACCTGGCTGGCGGCCCACACCGAGCGGATCGGCCTGGCCACCGCCGGGATCGTGGCCCCGCTGTACGACCCCGTCGTACTGGCCGAGACGCTCGCGCACATCGACGTACTGTCCGGTGGCCGGCTGATCGCGGGCTTCGTGCTCGGATACCGGCCGGAGGAGTTCGCGCTCTACGGCGTGACGCAGGCCGAGCGGGTCGCGCGGTTCGAGGAGGGCCTGGAGATCCTGACCCGGTTGTGGACCGAGGACGAGGTCACGTACGACGGCAAGTTCACCAGCATCCGCGAGGCGTTCCTGTCGCCGCGACCGGTGCAGAATCCGCGCCCGAAGCTGTGGAACGGCGGCCGCGTCTCCGCGATGCTCGAGCGGACCGCACGGATGTGCGACGGCTGGACCACGTCGTTCAACGAGCTGGACTCCGACCTCCCGGCCAAGATCGCCGAGTACCACTCCTACCCGCGCGGCGAAGGCACTCTCGGCGCCGAGGTGATCCTGTGCCGGGAGGGTTTCTGCGCGCCGACGTCGCAGGACGCGCGGCAAGCCCTGGAGGAGCCGCTGCGCGACCTGTACGACGCCTACACCGGCTGGAAACGTACGTCGGCCGACGCGAGCCGCTACACCCAGGGCTGGGACGAGATCGCCGACCGCAGCGTGATCGGGTCGAAGGCCGAGTGCGCCGAGCGGCTGACGCACTACGAGGAGATGGGTGCCGACGGCATCATTCTGCGCATCCAGCCGCCGGGCATGCCGCAGCACGACGTACTCCGCTCGATCGAGGCCTTCGGGGAGCTGGTCAACTAGCCGGCGCGCCGGCCTCCTCCGGTTGGACCGGCTCCGGCTCCGGCTCCGGAGCGGGTACGGTGGGCAGTTCCTTGACTTCGGCACCGGAGATCAGGCCGCTCATCCAGCGCGTCGATGGGTCGGCGTCCAGCAGCAACGCCTTGACCAGCAACGACAGCGGGATGGCGAGGACGGCGCCGAGCGGCCCGAGGATCCAGGCCCAGAAGACGAGCGACAGGAACGTCAGCGTGGTGGACATCCCGACCGAGTCGCCGACGACCTTCGGCTGGATGATCGACTGGATGATGAAGTTGATCACGCTGTACGACACGATCACCCAGAGCAGGGTCTCCCAGCCGCCTTCGAGCAGGCCCAGCAGCGCCGGCGGGATGACCCCGATGAAGAACCCGACGTTCGGGATGTAGTTGGTGATGAAGGCGAGCAGCCCCCACAGCCACGGCAGGGGGATGTCGAGGATGTAGAGCACGCCGACGTCGATCACGGCGACGATCAGCCCGAAGACGCTCGAGACGACGAGGTAGCGCGTCGTACCGCGGGCGAAGCCGAGCAGGGCGCCGGAGACGTCGGGCCGGATCCGTGCGGCCTCGACCAGCCGGTCGGCGAAGTGGGTCGCGTCCAGACTCATGAAGAACAGCAGCACCACCACGAAAGCGAGATTGGAGATCACCCCGAGCAGCCCGGTCAGCCAGCCCTGCAGGACGCCGAGCAACTGCCCGAAGTCGATCTTCTGCAGCGCCGACTGGATCTCGTCGGTCCCGATCCCCCGATCGGCCAGCCAGCCGCGGACGTCGTCGACGATCCCGGCGAAGTCGTCCTTGTACGTCGGCAACAGGGTCGCCAGCTTCGCGACCGCCAGGAACATCGCCGCCGCGAGCCCGAGCAGCACGACGTTCACCACGATGAGCGCGACCAGCCCAGCCACCCACTTGCGGGCGCCGCGCCGGATCAGCAGGCGGCGCAGCGGACTGACCGCGATGGTCAGGACCAGGGCGAGGAACGCGGGCCCGACGATCCCCGAGAAGGTGCGCAGGCCGGCGGCCGTGAGGACCGCGGCGCCCGTCCCGAGCAGGACGACGACGCCGCGCGGCAGCACCGGGACCGGGGCCGGCGGCTCGGCCGGTACTTCGGAGTCGGCGGCCGGCAGCGGATCATCTCGGGGTACGGAGCGGTGCCCGGTCACTGTCGTGACCTCCCTCCCGGCCGGGATCGAGGGTTCGAACATCGCTCACATCCGCTCCAGCGGCATCACTCACCCCGGATGAGACGGCGCCCGGACGTCGTCCGCCAAGGGTGAAGCGGGGCCGCCCGGCGCGCGCCTACTGTCGATGCGCAGTCGACACGCAGTCGGCGTGCACCTCAGGGGAGGGGTGGCACTGATGACCCAGGAAGACACCAACCAGCAGCAGCGGCAATCGCCGTGGGCCACGAGCGCTGTCACGTTCGCCGCGACCATGATGGTCCTGCTCGGAGTGTTCCAGGCGATCGAGGGGCTCGCCGCGATCATCGACGACCAGTACTTCGTCGTCGCCCGGGGGTACGCGTTCAACCTGGACACGTCGACCTGGGGCTGGATCCACCTGATCCTCGGACTGGCGATGCTGGCGGCGGGTATCGGCCTGTTCTACCGGACGGTCTGGGCCGGGGTGGCGACGCTGTTCCTGGCCGTGCTCAGCGCGGTCAACAACTTCTTCTTCATCCCCTACCAGCCGGTGTGGTCGCTGCTGGTGATCGGCCTCAACGTGTGGGTCATCTGGGCCTTGACGCGGCCGAGAATGATTCGCACCTGACGGTCGGCAGACGGCCAGACGATGACCGGCCAGAGCGTCGCGGACTGGTTCCTGCTGCCGGACGAGCGAGGCAATCCGTGGACCTGCATCGACCGGATGGGCGACGTGGACGGGTCGTGGGTCGAGGGCAACCTGGTCCGGCCGCTCATCGAGGGCGTGACCTACTTCCACCACCTGTACGAAGAGCTGTGTGCCCTGCGGCCCGGTGATCGGGTCTACTTCACCGACTGGCGGGGCGACGCCGACGAGAAGCTGCTCCCCGACGGACCGACGGTCGGGGCGGTACTGGCCGACCTGGCCCGGTCGGGCGTCGAGGTCCGCGCGCTGTTGTGGCGGTCGCACTCGGATCACCTGCAGTTCAACGCGCGCGAGAACCGGCGGCTCGGCACCGAGCTCAACGAAGCCGGTGCCGAGGTGTTGCTCGACCAACGGGTCCGGCGGCTCTCGTCGCACCACCAGAAGCTGTTCGTGATCCATCACCACGGCGAACCGACGCGGGACGTCGCGTTCGTCGGTGGTATCGACCTGTCACACCAGCGGCGCGACGACTCCGACCACCGCGGGGATCCGCAGCAGGCGCCGATGGATCGACGCTACGGCGATCGCACGCCCTGGCACGATGCCGCGCTCGAGCTACGCGGGCCGATCGTCGGGGACCTGCTGCGGACGTTCGTCGAACGCTGGGACGACCACCATCCGCTCGACCGGCGGACGCCGTACCGGATGATCGTGCAGCGGCTGGCCCGGATGCCGCGCCATCCGAAGTCACTGCCGGAGGCGTTCCCGGATCCGCCGCCGGCCGGTCCACACAGCGTCCAGGTGTTGCGGACCTACGCCTACAAGCATCCTGGCTACCCCTTCGCGCCAGACGGGGAGCGCAGTGTCGCCCGCGCGTACGGCAAGGCGTTCGGGCGGGCGCGGCGGCTGATCTACCTGGAGGACCAGTACCTGTGGTCCGAGCTGATCGCCCAGGGGATCCACGATGCGCTCGAACGATCTCCTGAGCTGCGCGTGATCATCGTCGTACCGCGCTATCCGGCGTCCGACGGCGTGTTCAGCGGGCCGCCCGCCAGGTTCGGTCAGCTTCGCGCGGTGCGGATGCTGCGCCGCACCGCGCCCGAGCGAGTGGCGATCTACAACCTGGAGAACGTCACCGGCACACCCGTCTACGTCCACGCCAAGATCTGCGTGGTCGACGACGTGTGGTTCACCTGCGGCTCGGACAACTTCAACCGGCGCTCGTGGACGTCCGACAGCGAGCTCACCTGCGCGGTCCTGGACACGACTCCCGACCATCGGCTGCCAGGCGATCAGGACGCCCGGCAGTTGGCCCGCGATCTGCGGCTGGACGTGTGGTCGGAGCACCTGGGGCTGTCGCGGGACGATCCGGTGCTGCTCGATCCACGGGCCGGCTTCGAGCTCTGGCGGCGTACGGCGGCGGCCCTGGACGCCTGGTACGCCGGCGGGCGGCGCGGCGAGCGACCCGCGGGTCAGATTCGCCAACACGAGCTGCAACCGCTGAGCAGATGGCAAGCTTTGTGGGCGGAGCCGCTCTACCGGATCGTCTACGACCCGGACGGAAGGCCTCGCCAGCTGCGTCGACGGGGCGAGTTCTGACCGTGCCGGGATGATGTTCAGGCAAAGGGAGGACGGATGGGCGTCGAGGTTGTCTTCTGGTGCGTTGTCCTGGCGCGCTTCAGCCTGCCGCTGCTGATTCCGCGCTACCCGCTGCCGGCCATCATCGGCTGCCTGCTGCTCGACGGTGTCGACCAGACCATCTTCCAGACCTTCGGCTACGACCCGCCGAACTACCAGAGCTACGACAAGGCGATGGACGTCTTCTACCTGGCGGTCGCCTACCTGGCCAGCCTGCGCAACTGGACGAACCAGCCGGCCGTCAAGATCAGCCGCTTCCTGTTCTTCTACCGGCAGGTCGGGGTGGTGCTGTTCGAGCTCATCGGTGCCCGCTGGCTGCTGCTGGTGTTCCCGAACACCTTCGAGTACTACTTCATCGCGTACGAAGGCGTTCGCAGCCGGCGGAACCCGTTGCGCTACACGATGAAGTTCTGGGTGCTGGTCGCCGGCGGGATCTGGATCTTCATCAAGCTGCCGCAGGAGTACTGGATCCACATCGCCAAGCTCGACCTGACCGACACGATCCGGGACGTCCCGTGGTTCCTGCCGGCCCTCATCGTCGCCGTACTGGCGCTGCTCGCGGTGGTGTGGTTCGTCATCCGTCCCCGGCTCCGGCCGGCCGACTGGCCGCTCCGGCTCGCCGCGGACCCGCTGCCGGTCGAGATCGACGAAGCGAGCGAGCGGGCCGCGTACCGGGCCGCGCACCAGAAGGTCTTCGACTGGGCCGCGGTGGAGAAGATCTTCCTGATCGGCCTGATCAGCGTGATCTACGGCCGGGTGCTGCCGGGCGTCGAGGCGAGTGACCTCGCGCTGTTCATCGGTATCGCGGTCTTCGTGGTGATCAACTCCGCGATCGGGCTCTGGTCGGCCCGGCGCGGCTACGGCTGGGACTCCGCGACGATCTCGTTCGCAGTCGTCTTCGCGACCAACGTCGTCCTGGTGTTCCTCGCCGATCTGCTGCTGAACCGGCGCAACGACGATCTGCAGCTGACGGACACGTTGTTCTTCGTCTTCCTGGTGAGCATCCTGACGATGCTGTACGACCGGTACCACCCGATCAACGAGTACCGCGTCGCCCACGCCGTCAAGGACGACGTCAGTCCGTGATCCCGCTGTCGCAGAACCTGAAGGAGATCACCCGGCGGTTGGAGGCGACGTTCGCCGGGCGTTGCGTCAGTGCCTTCATCGACCTGCGGGGGATCGACCGCGCCATGGTCATCGCCTCGGAGGCGCTCACCGCCCTGATTCCGTTGCTCATCCTGGTCTCCACGTTCGCGCCCGCGGATCGCCGCGATGTCGTCTCGCAAAGCTTCATCCGCAAGTTCCACCTCACGGGCAGTGCCGCCGAGGCGGTGACGGAGGTGTTCGCGCGGCCGGCCGGCGGTGCGAGCGTCGGCGCACTGAGTGTGCTGATCCTGGTGTTCTCGGGGTTGTCGCTGGCCAGGCGGATGCAGCGGCTGTACCTGGATGCCTGGCACCTCGACCCGCTCTCCGGCGTGCGCGGCTCGTTCAACACGTTCCTGGGGCTGGCGGCCCTCGTGATCGACATCGGGCTGCTGGCGCTCGCGCGGAGCCTCGTGCGCGCTCTGCCTTTCGACTGGCTGTTCAGCCTGCCCATCTCGCTGGTGAGCGGTTTCCTGCTGTGGATCTCCATTCCGTGGCTGCTCCTCGACGGCCGGGTGCAGTGGCGACGGCTGGTTCCGACCGGCGTGATCGCGACCATCTGCGCCAGTGTCTACAGCCTGGTTGCCACGGTCTACATGCCGGAGCAGATGGAGACCTACAGTGAGCGGTACGGACTCTTCGGGGTCACGCTGGCACTGGTGGGCTGGCTGTTGGTCGTGTCGCTCATCCTGGTCGCCGCGACCGTGGTCGCGGCCGAGTTCGATCGCAGCCAGGGTGTGTTCCCGCGCTGGGTCCAGGCCCGGCTTTCCCCCACCAAGGGTGATGCCGGGTGAGACGGCGGTGCCGATGATGGCCTGGTGGGTACTCCAGTAGATGACTCCGGGCTTCCGACCGACCCCGGGACCCTGGCCGACGGGCTCCCGGCAGACTCCGGGACCCTGGCCGACGGGCTCCCCGCAGACTCCGGGACTCCGATCGACGTGCCGCCGGAACCGTCAGCTCCCTCAGCGCCGACGGCACCGGCAGCGCCAAGCCGCGAGCCGATCGACGTCGTCGATGTCATGATCGGCGCCACGGCCCTCGCCGTCGCGGTCACGGGCATTGTCGGGCGCCGGGTGCGGAGAGTGCTCGGTCCGGCGGTGGGCGTGCTCCGCAGGCCCCCGGTGGTGCCGACGCGCTACCACGCGGACACCGTGCTGGCGAATCTGGCCCAGTACGGCGCCGCGAATCGCCAGGAGCTGAAAGGCCAAGTGAGTGCGGTTCTCCAGCCGGTGGTGCCCAGGGTCGTCACCATCCTGCTGGAACCGATCGATCTCACCCAGCTCGTCAAGGACAACGTGGACCTGAACGAGGTGGTCGCATCCGTCGACATGGACGAGATTCTCGCCCGGATCGACATCGCCGGGATGGCCGAGGGGGTGATCGCCGAGGTCGACCTGGCCGAGATCATCCGTCAGTCCACCGGCTCGGTGGCCTCCGACACGGTGCGCGGCGTACGGATGCAGAGCGTGGCGGGCGATGAGGCGGTCGGCCGGGCGGTCGGCCGGATCCGGCTGCGGTTCGGCCGGAAGGTGCCGGCGACGGAATCATGACCGTGGACGGGATCTCCATCGTCCCGAGGGAGGCCCGCGGGTTCCAGGGCCGGCCGGCCGGCCTGGTCACCCGGACGATCGCCGGTTTCGTCGATGCGATCGTGGTGGTCGCCCTGATCCTGATCGGCTACCTGGGCGTCAACGGGGTCCTGTTCCTGATCGATCCCCGGGGATTCCAGTTCACCGAGGCGTCACCGCTGCCGCTCGTGACCACAGCGCTGCTGGCGGCGTTCCTCTACTTGTTCGCCGCGTGGTGGATCACTGGCCGCACCGTCGGCTGCCATCTGATGGGGTTGCGGGTGGTCAATCGTCACCGCCGGCGGCTGCCACCGCACATCGCGTTCCTCCGGGCACTGTTGTACACGCTGTTCCCCATCGGGCTGGTGCTGTGCGCCGGCGGCCGCAACCACCGTTCGCTGCAGGACCTCATCCTGCGCACCTTGGTCATCTACGACTGGCAACCCAGACACCTCGACTAGGAGTTCACCATGGCGGAGCCAGAGACCACCACGTCTAGGGGCAGGCACGTGCAATCCGCCGGACCCGGCGAGGTCCAGGTGCCCGAGTGGCCGAGCAAATGGGTCGGCTGGATCCTGTTCGCGGGCGTGATGATGATCGTCGAGGGGATGTTCCACGCCTTCCAGGGGTTCGTGGCCTTGTTCGAGGACGACTTCTACCTGGTCGGCCGGCGCGGGCTCACCATTCACCTCGACTACACGGGGTGGGGCTGGATCCATCTGGCGCTGGGCGTGATCGTCATCGCGGCCGGGATCGGACTCCTCAACGGCCGGCTGTGGGGACGGATCGCCGGCGTGATCCTCGCCGTGGTCAGCATCGTGGTGAACGTCGCCTTCCTCGCGGCGTACCCGATCTGGTCGACGATCATGATCGCGGTCGACATCTTGGTGATCTGGGCGCTGACCGTGCACGGCGACGAGATGCGCGTGATGCGGGAGGAGTCCGGTCAATCGTGACGGCGGTTGAGGCCGGCCTGCACGGCGGTCAGCAGCGCCTTGGCGCCGATCCCGACGATCAGCAGATCGCCGAACATCTGCACCATGGTGACCACGCGGGCCGCCTCGGAGATCGGGACGATGTCGCCGAACCCGACCGTCGAGAAGACCGTCACGGTGAAATACATCGAGTCGGTTCGGGTCAACGGCTCGGAGAAGCTCCCCCGGTAGGTCTGACCGATGACGTAGTAGGTCGCGGCGAAGACGACCAGGAATAGGGGTACGGACGTGGCCAGTGCGCCGATCGCCCGGATCCGCGGGTACGGCGACCTGGCGATGTCACGGAGCTGCCAGAAGAGCACGAGGGTCACCACGACGAGCCCGACCGCCAGATACACGGTCACGGCATCGTCGGCGAGGTTCATCGGGAGGACGTAGTAGCCGACGACGATGACCACCGAAACCAGCAGGGAGCGCAGCAGCGACGTCCGCGCGAGCCGGTGTCGCTCGCCCTTGGAAAGGCGTCGGTAGGAGGCCTCGGCATCTTTCACCCCGCTCAGTAGAGCGCACCGGCGACGGTCCGGCATCCTCTCCGCTGGAGGAGATCGCGGCGGCTTCATCCGCCGCGGGGGATGCTCGCCCGTGGGCTCGGTTGTTGGCTGGACGGATATGCACGAGCACGACCGGAGGGGGCGCGACGGTATGGATGCACGTGGCACGACGGCGGTGCAGACGCCCACAAGCACGATCGGCCACCTGACGGTGCCGGCCGGCCGGCTGACCCCGGGGCAGCGGGCTCGCCGCGGACTCGCGGCACGCACGGTGCTGCCGCCGCGCGCCCAGGCGGAGCTGGTGCTGTCGCCGAAGCGGCCGGATCCGGTCGACGCGATGGAGGACCAGGCTCGGGACCGCGTTCCCGAGCTGGTCCCGGTGCGCCATGGCCGGATGATGGAGTCCCCGTTCGCCTTCTTCCGGGGCAACGCCGCGGGGATGGCGGCCGACCTCGGCGCGGGGCCTGTGTCGGGTCTGGGCGCCCAGCTGTGCGGTGACGCTCACCTGTCGAACTTCGGTCTGTTCGGCTCCCCCGAGCGCCGGCTGCTGTTCGACGTCAACGACTTCGACGAGTCCGCCCCCGGTCCGTTCGAGTGGGACGTCAAACGGCTGGCCACGAGTCTCGCGGTCGCCGGCCGCGGCAACGGCTTCTCCGGCAAGGAACGGCGCAAGGTCGTTCGGGAGGCTGTCCGGCGGTACCGCGACGCCACCGCCGACTTCGCCACCATGCGGGCTCTCGACGTCTGGTACGCGCGAGCGGACATCGACGAGCTCGAGCAGGCGCTGCGCGACAAGCTGAGCTCGAAGCGGCGCAAGAACGTCGACCAGGCGTTGTCCAAGGCACGCAGCAGCGACAGCCTGAAAGCCTTCGCCAAGCTGACCGAGCTCACCGACGACGGGGTGCGGATCAAGTCGGATCCGCCGTTGATCGTTTCGATGTCCGACCTGCTGCCCGACGCCAGCCGGGCGGAGCTCGAAGACCAGATCAGGAACCTGCTGCTGCGCTACCGCCGCACGCTGCCGAGTGAACGCCGGGCCCTGTTCGACGAGTTCGAGTTCGTCGACCTGGCCCGCAAGGTCGTGGGCGTGGGCAGCGTCGGTACTCGCTGCTGGATCGTGCTGCTGCGCGGCCGCGACGACGGTGATCCGCTGTTCCTGCAGGTGAAGGAGGCGGGTCCGTCGGTCCTCCGGGCGCACGTTCCGTCCGCCTTCCGGCAGCGCGGGCCGCGGAACGAGGGCGAGCGGGTCGTGCACGGCCAGCGGCTGATGCAGGCGGCCAGCGACATCTTCCTCGGCTGGCAGCGGGTCGAGGGCATCGACGGCCGGGAGCGCGACTTCTACGTGCGCCAGTTGCGCGACATGAAGGGGTCCGCCGAGGTCGAGCGGATGGATCCGAACGGGATGACGATGTACGGCGCGCTCTGTGGCTGGACCCTGGCCCGGGCGCACGCCCGCTCCGGCGACCGGATCGCCCTCGCGACCTACCTGAACAGCGACGACGCCTTCCCGGACGCGATGGCCGAGTTCGGCGAGGCGTACGCCGACGTGAACGAGCGTGACTACACAGCGTTCGTCGACGCCGTCAAGAGCGGGCGCCTTCCAGCGGAGACCGGTCTGTAGGAGGCCGGCCGAGGAACTCGATCACGGCCACCGCGAACAGCACCACCAAGGCGATGACCACGACGACGGTGACGGTCGGCCGCGACCACAAGGTGAGTACGAGGGCGCCACCGACGACGCTGGCGATCAGCAGCAAACGCTTGTGGGCGTACGTCCAGCTTCCGACGCGTCCCGTGTTCAGACCGGCCGACTCGGCCGATCCACGCAGCGAGCCGATCCCCTTCTTGAACCCGGTCCGAGCCCGAACGGCGGAGACCGACGGGCCGCTGAAGAACGCCGCGATCGCGACGATGAGTGCGAGTGCCCCGACCGCGCGGATGCCGTACCGCAGGTATCGCACGATCGTGTCGAAGATGACTCCACCGGCGTCGCGGGACAGCACTTCGGGCGGCAGGGCGTTCAGGTAGAGCGCGCGCCCGACGGCCAGGCCGACTCCCAGCGCCAGCATGCCGGCCACGACGCCCAGCGCGCCGAGGAGGAGCGCTCGGCGGTGGTCCCGGGCGACGTACACCCCGGCGACGAACAGGATCAGGGCGATGATCGGCAGCCAGACACCGAGGGTGTTGAGCAGCCGGTAGAGGCCCTGGGCCTTGGTCACGCTGTCGGACTGCGCCAGTACGATCGATTTGTCGATGGTCGGAATGCGGTCGGCCAGGCCGAAGCCGCGTGCGACCAGCCGCTCCTTCACCTGCGCGATGATCGGCGCCAGGTTGAGCGTGACTGTGTCGTTCTGGGCGCTGATTGCGCCACCCTGGTTGCCTTCGAGCATGTTGACCAGGGCCGTGTGCGCGGTCCGGTTCGCGGTCTGCCAGACATTGGCGAACTCGGGGCTCGCGACGAAGTTGTTGACCTGGTCGCGGATGAACCCCTGCACACCGTTGGCGAGCGGCCCGCTGAGTGCCTGCAGGTTGCTCGCCACCCGCGGGGGCAGACCCTGCTGGGCGATCGCGTTGAGAGCCTCTGTGGTGATGCCCTGGATGTCGATGGCGTTGAAGATCTCGTTGGTCACCGCGTTGGCGACCGTGGCCTGCACGGCGGGGTCGCTCGCCAGCGGTGCGACGGTTTCGATGTACCGGTCGGTGTCGGAGATCTGCCGGCTGGCCCAGACGGCGGTGGCCGACAGTGGCGCGAGTACGCAGGCGAGCGTGATCAGCACCGCTGCCGAGATCGCCCGCCAGCGGTGGGCGCGCGTAGATCGTTCCGGGGCCCCCGGCGCCTCGTGTTTCGCGGCGTCGAGCTCCACCTCGAGCTCCGCCACGCGCCGGCGCAGCTGTGCCAGCTCCTCGCTGTCACTCATGACCCCACAGTGGTGGCCGGGGGCCCGGACGTCCTCACCTGCAACGGATGATCTTCAGGCTTTCAGCCCCGACATCGCGATGCTGTCGGTCAGGTAGCGCTGTAACAGGCCGAACACGAGCAGGCTCGGTACGACGGTGATGGTCGCGCCGGCCATGACCTCGTTGATCGGCACCGCCTGGGTCTGCAGCGTGGCCAGGCCGACGGTCAGGGTCTGCATCTTTCCGGACTGGCCGATCACGAGCGGCCACAGAAAGTCGTTCCAGTGCCACAGGAACACGAAGATCCCCAGCGTCGCGAGCACCGGCCGGATCAGCGGCAGCACGATCATCGTGAAGATCCGCCACTCCGGGGCGCCGTCGATCTCGGCCGCCTCGAACAGTTCGTCCGGGAGCTGGCTGATGAACTGCCGTATCAGGAACACGGCCTGCGAGTTCGCCAGCGTGGGCACGATCAGGCCCCAGTAACTGTCCACCCAGTCCAGCCGCGAGACCAGGATGTACGACGGGATCAGGGTCGCCTGGAACGGGACCATCAGCGTGGCCAGGAACGCCCAGAAGATGATCTCCCGGCCGGGGAACTTCTTCTTCGCGAACGCGTAGCCGGCCATCGAGGCGAACAGCAGCACGCACACGACCGACACCAGCGAGTACAGCAGCGAGTTGACCGTCCAGCGCGGGATGTCCGAGCTCGACAGCACCCTCGAGAAGTTCTCGAAGGTGAAGTGGGCCGGGTTCAGCGCGTCCGGGAAGGTCCGGCCGCTCGGCGGTGCGAACGCGACCAGGACCATCGCCGCGAACGGCACGACCGTGACGATCGCGGTCAGCGTCAGCAGGGTCGGCAGCGTCAGCCGGGCAGCCGGCCGCTGTCCGGCCGCCGAGGTCTCCTTCTGCTCCCGCACGGGTGGTCGTTCGAGCACGTTCACCATCAGTCGTCCCTCCCGACCAGCCGTCGCTGCACGAGCGAGACGATCAGCACGATCAGGAACAGCACCAGACCGATCGCGCTGGCATAGCCGAAGTCGAAGTACTTGAAGCCGCTGTCGTAGAGGAAGTACACGAGCGAGTAGCTGGAGCGGACCGGGCCGCCGCCGGTCATCACGTACATCGCGTCGAAGACCTGGAAGGCGCCGATGGTCTCGATCACCAGCACGAAGAACAGCACCGGGCGCAGTTGCGGCAGGGTGACGTAGCGGAACCGCTGCCAGGTACCGGCGCCGTCGATCATCGCGGCCTCCAGGTACGACTTCGGCACCGCCTGCAGGCCCGCGAGCAGGATCAGCATCGAGTAGCCGAAGCCCTTCCAGGCCGAGGTGACCGCGATCGACGGCAGCACCGACCCGGACTGGCCGAGGAAGTCGACCGGGCCGACGCTCACCAGCCCGAGGACGCCGTTCAGCAGACCGTCCTGCGCGTCGTAGATCCATTTCCAGAGCACCGCGGCCAGCACGATGCTGGTCACGTACGGCAGGAAGAAGACGCCGCGGAAGAAGCCGCGCTTCCAGACCACCTGATGCAGCAGTACGGCGGTGCCGAGCGAGAGCAGCATGGTCAGCGGGACGAAGATCACCGTGTAGGTGATCGTCACCACCAGCGCCTCGTGGAACACCTTGTCCGAGAACAACCGCGTGTAGTTGTCAAAGGCAATGAAATCCCACGTGCCGCTGATCCGGTAGTCGGTCAGCGACAGGAACAGGGCGCCGATCGCCGGCAGGAAGCGGAACAGCAGGAACAGCAGCAGCATCGGGGCGAGGAACAGCAACCCGATCCAGGGCCTGCGCCGAGGCCCACCCCGTGAGCGCGACGACCGGCCGGCCGCGGGTCCTGCCCGACCCGCGACCCCGTCGGCCGTCGGCACGGTATCCGTCAACGTTGCCTCGCGAGCAGGTCGTTGGCCTGCTTGGCGGCGTCGTCCAGCGCTTGTTGCGGCTGCTTCTTGCCGGTCAGCACGGCCTGGATCTCGGTGCTCAGCATCGACATCACCTGCCGCGCGGACGGGTTCGCCTCACCGGGTACGGCGTACTGCAGGGCGTCCTTGAACTTCGCGGCGTTGGGGTCGGTCGACTCGTACTTCGCGTCCTTGCGCGGCGAGTAGTAGCCGGACGCCTTGCTGAGCGCGTCCAACTGGGCCGGCTGGACCATGAACGACAAGAACTTCTTCGCCCCGTCGGGGTTGCCCGTCGCGGCGTTCATCACGAGACCACCCGGGATCCCGTACCCGACCTGCTTCTTGTCGGTCAGCGGCGCGCCGACCTCGACGTTCGCCGCACCCCAGGTCTTCCCGACCGTGGCAGCGTCGGCCGGGACGCTGGTGAACGCCATCGCCACCTGCCCCTTGCCGAGCGCCGAGTCGGTGATCGTCTGCACGCTGGTGAGTGCGGTCTTCGAGATCGCGCCCTCGTCCCACAGGTTCTTGATGAAGGTCAGCGCCTCCAGACCCGGAGCCTGGTTGAACGCCACGGTCTTGCCGTCGTCGGCGAACACCTTGCCGCCGGCCTGCCACAGCAGCGGGTAGAAGCTGAGGTTCAGCGTCGCCTCCGGCGAGGCCGAGTAGTCCAGCGTGGAGAACCCGGCGGCCTTGATCTTCGGAGCGGCCGCCTTGATCTCGTCCCAGGTCTCCGGCGGCGTGCTGATCCCGGCCTTGGTCAGGATCGTCTTGTTGTACATCGTCGTCGTGACGGTGTGGTAAATCGGTGCGCCGTACACCTTGCCGTCGACGGTCAGGCCCGGGATCGCGGCCGGCAGGAAGCTGTCCTTGTCCGGCTCGACCACGTCGTCGATCGGCTCCAGCGAGCCGCTCTTGACGTACTGCGGGATCTGGTCGGGGATCATCAGCAGCACGTCCGGGCCCTTCTTGCCCGAGAACGCGGCGGCGAGCTTCTCCTCGCGGTTCGCCCACGGCTGCATCTCGACCTTCAGGTCGATGCCGGAGTTGGCCGCCTCGAAGTCGGTCTCGACCTTCTTCCAGTAGGCGTCGCTGGTCGCCTGGTCGGCGATGACCGGGTACATCCAGAGCGTGACGCTCTTCTTCTCCGACGAGGAGCCCGAGTCGTCGTTGCCGCAGGAACTGAGCGCGGCGGCGAGCACGAGCGCCATGAGTGGTGCCGCGATGCGGCGAACGGTCGAAATCATCACACCCCCAGGGTGTCCGGAAAGTCAGGGCCGGAAAGTAGGAGACCGAATAACGGTCAGGACCGAAAGTAGCCGGGTCGAATTTCGGCTGTCAACGGCTGATATCAACTCGGAACAGGGTGGAGCCGCTGGTGAGCAGCAGCTGGTGATCTCCCCGGACGCCGAGCCGCCGGTGCGCGTGCTCGACGAACAGCGTCGGGATCGCCTTCTCTCCGGGCGCGATCCGGTAGATCTTGTTCAGGTCGATGCTCACGTAGACCGCCTCCGGGGTCGCCACGATGTCGCCGCTGGACGTGGTGGTCCCGAGCGTGAAGGACTTGAGCACCTTGCCGCACTGCGGGTCGACGGCGAACACGGTGTTGCCGGCCACGCCCCAGAGCAGCCCGTCCGGTCCGATCGTCACGGACGATACCGTGGCCGCGCCGGGCACGGGGACGGTTTCCCACAGCTTGCGGGCCTTGGCCACGTCCCAGGCGAACACGGTGCCCGCGTCCCGGGTCGGTGGTGTGGTCGCGAGTCCGCCGGCGATCGACGTACCGCCGTAGATGATGCCGTGCTGGGCGGTCAGGCCGAAGACGCTCTCGTCCTGGACCACGTTGCGGTACTTCTGCGCCGTGTTGGTCCTCGGGTCGTAGATGACCAGCGCGCCGCCGAGCCGGTCGCCGTCGGGGACGGTGCCGACGGCAATCTTGCCGTTCACCTCGACCAGGGCACGCGCGCGGGTCTGCAACAGGTCAGCCTTGAGGTTCAGCAGTTGCTTGGGGTTGTCAGGCGTACCGGGCGGTCCGGGGGAGTACTCCGGACTGCTCCAGGGCTGGCTCTGGTCGTAGGCGTAGAGCCGTGCCTCGGGGTAGGCGCCGATCCACAGCTTGCCGTCGGACCCCTCCAACAGAGCCTCGACCTGCGAGAACCGGTTGAAGGTGGCCGCGCCGGTGGACGGGTCGACCACGGACACGCCGCCGTTCAGGAAGCCACCGGTGTAGATCTTGTCCTTGCCACCGGCCACGGACAGGATCTCGATCGGCTCACGTCGTACCTGGGTCTGGAAGATCTCGGACTTGCCGGTCTGCGGGTTGTACCGGAACTCCTCGCCGCGCCAGAGCGTGCCGACCACGCTGGTGCCCGGGTAGTCGGGCAGGCCGAGGTCGGCGTACCCGATCGAGCGGGCGTTCTGGATCCGGCCGGTGAAGGTCAGGCCGCTCCCGGTCAGCGTCTTGGTCGCCGGGTCGTACTTCTTCAGCTCGCTCGCCTGGATCAGGTAGATCTCACCGTTCGCGCCGACCGGGGAGATGTCCAGGCCATGGGCGTTCGGGATCTCGTCCACCCAGGTCCGGCTCGCGACGTCCCAGACGTAGAGCGGGCCGGGGAAGGCGGTGCTGATCCGGGCGTAGACGCGGCCGCCGCGGGCGTTCAGGTCGTAGACGACCTTGTCGGCCGGGTCGCCGAGTCCGGGTGGCGAGGGGAGCTCGGTGATCGCGCCGGTCGTGACGTCGACCTCCATGATGTGCGCGTCGGGCAGCGAGCCGGTGTAGATCTTGCCGTCGGCGTAGTCGATGCTCTTGACGTACGTCTGGCCGGGTTTCACCGTGCCGTAGTCGCGGACGGCGCCGGTCTGGTCGTCGTACCGGAAGACCTTGCCGTTCGGGAACGTTCCGCCGTACACGTTGCCTTGGTCATCGGTTGTGATGCGCCAGATGAAGCTCTCGGTCGCGATCGGCCGGCCGAGGTCCTCGACCGTGCTGCCCGGGCGTAGGCGGTAGAGGTGGCCGTTGCTGTACGTACCGACATAGATCGTGCCGTCCGGCGTGGCGGCCACCGCGTAGCTGCCGTCGGCGCCGGGCAGCGCCGCGGAGAGCAGGCTGGCGCCGGTGGCCGGGTCGATGGCGTTCAGGTACGCCGGGCTACCTGTGGAGACGTTCCAGATCGCCGTCTTGCCGTTCGGGCCGGGAGCGACGGTGCCCCCGATCAGGAGTACGTCGGACAGCGGCGTACCGAGCGAGACGAGCGTGCCGGTCGGTGGACCGGGTTTGGCCTGCGCAGGTGTGGTCGGAGTGGTGACGAGTACGGCGGCGAGCGCCACCGCGATGAGCGAGCGGACTGATCGCATGCGATGCCTCCGGGGTGCCGTATTTACGGTCCTGTCCGAAAGTGAAGCTCTCACGGTGTGGCGAAGTCAACCACTCAGCCGGATTTGCCGGTACTGGCAGAGTTCGCCCGGTTTACGGCCCCGGCCGTTAAGTGTGTCAGGAGGTTGTCGAGCATCTCGCGGGTGGCGGCGAAGTAGCTGTTCTCGCGGTGCAGTGCCCGGTGGAACGCGGCCAGCTCGGTCGGCGAGATCGTGTTCGAGAACGTGCTGATCTCGGTCAGGTCGAGCCGCCGGTTGAACAGGTGCACGGTGTCGCGCCACCGGTGCAGCAGGCCGACCAGCTCGGCATCGCGGCGCAGCCCGAGGGCGCCCGACACCAGCGCGAGGTCGACCGCGGACACCACCAGCCGCGGGTAGACCTGCCGGGTCGTCGGGGTGTTCGGCGAGAACCGGTCGTCGCTGAGCAGCCGGGTGTTCTCCCGCAGTTCGTCCGCGACCGCCCGAAGCACCTCCGTACGGCGTTCTGCCTCGGCAGTCAGCCGCTCGACGAAGATGCCGGTCAGCCCGGCGACCAGGGTGAGCGAGTTGACGGCCGGCTCCCAGCGCGAGTTCTCCGGCCAGAAGAACCAGATGACGCCGAGTACGAACGCCAGCGCGAGCAGCCCGTAGCTGACCGCCGTGACCACGGTCCGCCGGTACACCGCCCAGCGCGCGTCGACCAATGGAAGTGCCAGCCGGAGCTGCCGTAACCGTGCCAGCACCCCTGACCGCGCGCGGCGCACGTCCGGATCGGGCACCCCATCACTCATGTGGACCAGATGTCGTCAGCCAGGCTCGAGGTCGTGAGGTCCCCGGCCGAGCCCGGCGCGAGGAGGAGCAGGTCGAGGCCGAAGGGACTCGGGCGGCGCGTGTACCGGAAACCGGAGTGCGCGTGCTCGATCGGCGTCAGGTCGCAGGCGGTGGTGAGCTTCTTCAGCCGCTCGGTGGAGAACTTCCGGGTGGTGTAGAGCAGGATCGTGTCCTCCGGCTCGAGCACCACCTCGGTGTGGTCCGGCAGACCCATCACGATCGGCGAACCGGTGTTGTTCTGCCAGACGATCTTCACCCGCAGCGCGTCGTCGGTCTCGACCTCGCCGCGGAAGTCGATCCGGTCGTTGTCGATGGTCAGATCGGTGTTGTAGCGCAGTGCGCTGGTGACGAACTCGGCGAAGGCGCGGGTCTGGTGGTACTCGTCGGCGGCCGCCTTCGCCGCCTCCGGGTCCAGGCTGCTGGTGGTGGCGACCTCGAGCAGCAGCCGGTCCTGCGGCCGCAGCACCCGGGTCAGCGTGCTGAGCAACTCCTCGTCGCTCTCGAAGTTGGCCAGCGTGTTGCCGGTCAGCGTGAACAGGATCGGGTCGTCGGCGACCAGCCGGGACAGCATCTGGGCGAGCTCGTCCATGTTGTCGGCCATCGAGAAGTCGAGCTGCACCGGCAGCACCTGCGACATCGGGAAGCGGGCGCCGCGGACCGGCTCCAGGGTGCCCATCCGGAGCATCTCCGAGCTCATGTCGACCGGGATGTAGAACATGTCCCGGTTGTGCCGGCGCATGTCGCCGAGGATCGTGCGGTCCTTCACGCCCGTGCCGACACCGAGGCTGACCAGGTGGAAGCCGCCGTTGTCGACGTGCGGGCGGACCTTGCGCCAGTGCCGCAGGAAGGACTCCGCGCCGGCCTTCATGACCAAGTAGAACGGGTCGTTGGTGGCGTTCGCCCAGGCGATCGTCGGCCCGATGCCCCAGTAGGAGAAGCCCGAGGTGATCTGCTTGCCGTCACCGGTCTTGGAGAACGGTCCGCGCAGGTCGCCGGTCAGCGTGGCGAGCTTGTCGGTCTGGTCCTCGCCGACCAGCAGCAGCGACCAGGCGAAGTCGTCGTCGGACAGCGCCTGCTCGAGCTTGCGGATCACGGGTACCGGCTCTGCCACGTCTCCACCCCTCACACGGTGAGACGACAGGTTACCGGTTGTCGAGGATCGGTGCAGTCCGGAAACCCGGGTGCGGCGGCAACTGGTTGCGCCGCGTTCAGACCGGGGTGACGGTGTCGGCCTCGCGGCCCTTGGGGCCGTCGACGATCTGGAACTCGACCGGCTGGCCGTCCTCCAGGGTCTTGTAGCCGTCGGAGACGATCTTGCTCCAATGGACGAACACGTCGTCCTGGCCGTCGACGGCCAGGAAGCCGTAGCCCTTGTCGGCGTTGAACCACTTCACGGTGCCGCGCACCATCGGAACTCCTTGACCACGGGATCCGCTTGACCCGGACCCCTCGGGTACTCGCCCCCGGCCAAGAGCCGTCGAGCGGTCCACAAGCCTAGCCGAGCCCGCTCCTCACCCGAGCGACGATCCCACCTCAGAGTCAGCCGCGGTGCGAGGCGGCCAGGCCGATGACGCCGGCGGTGACGAGCAGGAGGGCGCCGGTGACGCCGAGGTCGTCGGTCTGCAGGATGCCGTTGTCGTTCAGCATCCAGATCGTCGCGGCGCCGGTCAGGATGGTACCGGCGACGACGCCCGGCACATCCGCCTTGGTCCGCTTGTCGGGGTGCTTCATCCGCGCTCCACCTTGATGCTGCCCAGCCTGAGGTCCAGGTCCAGGGTGACCTGCTCCGGGCCGGCCTTTCCGTCGGCGCCGAGGTCCTTCACGGTCAGCTCCGCATTATGGCCGCCCTTGTGCTCGTTCAGCCAGGCCACGTCGCCCATCTCGGTGGACAGTTGCCCGTCGACGTCGACGTTCTGCGGGAGCTTGACGACCACCTCGCCGACCCCGCCGTGCACCTCGACCTTGGCGCCCGGCGCGAACTTCGCCTTGGTCAGGTCCAGGATCACCGAGCCCGCGTCGAACTGGTAGTTCGTCCCGGTCGCGGTGATGGTCTGGCCAACCGGCGCGACGTAGTTGGTGTCGGCGAAGTTGCGGGGCCCGTTCGGGAAGACAGTGCTCACCACGGCGCCGGCCGCGAGCAAGAGGCCCAGCGGCAGCAGCGCCAGCGTGCGGCCGACGAATCCACCGAGCAGCATGCCCGCGCCGAGCGTGGCAAGGCCGATGATCAGCATGGTCGCCGTCGGCGCGCCCGCCAGCGCGGCGATCCCGATCGCGAGACCGGTCAGCAGTACGACGATCGACTTGATCCCGCGGACACCCTTGGCGGGCGGTCCGGCCGGCTTCGTCCGGGCGGGCGGAGGCCCGGTCGGCGGCTCGTCGACGTACAGGCCAAGGGGGTCGTCCTCGGTCCACACAGCCTGGACCGGTTCGACGGTGCGGTCCTGGGGTCGCTGTGTGGCCGAGGACGCCGTACCCGTCGGGGGAGCTGACGGGCCGGTCTGAGGAGGCATGTACGCCGAGGTCGTGGGCTGCTGGAACGCCGAAGTCGTGTCCTGGGGCCGCGGTGGCTCATCGCCCTGCGGCTGGTTGTTCCACTGCATGCCGGGGCCGTTCCCACTGACCCGCCGGCCTTTGCGGTGCTTGGCCGCCAGCCAGATCACCGCGAGCACGATCAGCGGGCCGGGGACGAACCGGCCGATGTTGAACGACGACATCATCGCGATGGCGACGAACACGCAGACGCCGATCACGATCGGCCACAGCCACGGGTGGTCGGGCCGGATGCGGTCGCCGAGCAGACCCTGCGCCGCCGAGCGCTCACTGCCCTCGTCGGGCATCAGCACCCAGGCGGCGATGTAGAAGATGACCCCCGGACCGCTGATGATCAGGACGGCCATCACCACGCGGATCAGGACCGGGTCGATGTTCAGCGCGCGGCCGATTCCGCCGCAGACGCCGGCCACCCACCGGTCCGACCGGCTCCGCTGCCAGCTCTGCACGTTCTGCAGGCCGCCGCGGTCGAACCCACCGGGTCCACTCTGGTTCTGCTCCATGACATCGATAGTGGCGCGCCCGGCGCCCTGATCACATCGGGGATGCCCCCAGAGGACCCCGGAGTCGCCCGGACGCCGGGTGCCGCCAGGCAGGCTTTTCGGGGTTCTCCCGGAGGGGACCCTGAGCAGGGTCAACCGGTGCTGAGGAGACAGCCGGGGACAAGCCCGCTGGTGTCGGCCCTGTCCACATGTGACGATCGTTGTGATGAGCCAGCCAGCAGCCACGCCCTCGGGCGGGTCCTCCGCGAACGGAGCCCCTCCCGAGTCTCCGCCTGCGCAGGCTCAGTCTCCCGGCACGGACCAGTGGCAGTACAAGGGCTGGGGTCCGAAGGGGCCGAAGCAGTACCAAGGTCCGTATGCCGCCTACGCCGCCCGGCAGGCCGCCGCCGCGCAGGTCGCGGGAGCCGCGGCCGGGAACGGGTACGCCGGTGCGGGCCCGGCGTTCGGTGGACCGGCCGGGCCGGGCTACGGGCCAGGCTTCCCCGGGCAAGCGTCCGGCGGTCAGGCGTACGCCGGTCAGCCGGGTCAGCCGGGTCAGCCGCGGCCGCCGATCGACGCACCACCGGTCCGCCGGGCGTATCGCCGTACCGAGGGCCGGATCGTCGCCGGCGTCGCCGGGGGCATCGCGGATCACCTCGGTGTGTCGGACACGGTCGTCCGGCTGGTGCTGATCGCGGCCACGGTCTTCGGCGGGTTCGGCGTACTGATCTACGCGGCGTTGTGGTTCCTGATGCCGCTGGCGCCGCAGACCATGCCGGCCGCGCCGGGGCTGGCGGCGCACACGCGGAGCGGGATGCGCTCGGACGAGCCGCCACCGCCGGTGACCGAGGCCAAGGAGCGGAAGCGGGAGAAGAGCCGCGGTCAGGTGACGGCGCTGGTGGCCATCGGCGTCGGGCTGCTGCTCCTGCTGCAGGTCGCCGGGCTCGGGATCGCCGGGAAGATGTTCTGGCCGCTGGTGTTCGCCGGCACCGGTCTGGCGCTGATCTGGCGACAGGCTGACGAGAGTCAGAAGGCCGAGTGGACCAAGGGGATGCGCGTCCCGTTCCTCGGTGTCCTGCTCGGCAAGGGTGGCTGGAAGTCGCTGACCCGGATCGCGGTCGGCCTGGTCCTGATCGGGACCGCGGTCACCGTGTTCCTGGTGCAGAACGGCCGGCTCTCGATGGTCGGCGACGTACTGATCGCGCTGTTGCTCGCGGTGGTCGGGCTGGGTGTCATCGCCGGGCCGTGGGTGCACCGGCTGACTCGGGACCTGAACGCGGAGCGGGCCGAGCGGGTCCGGTCGCAGGAGCGCGCCGACATGGCCGCCCACCTGCACGACTCGGTCCTGCAGACGCTGGCGCTGATCCAGAAGCAGGCCGACGACCCGCGCGCCGTGGCCCGGCTGGCGCGGTCGCAGGAACGTGAACTGCGGTCCTGGTTGTACGACGAGGACGACAACACCGACCAGACCCTCGCCGGTGCCGCCAAGCGGGCCGCGGCCGAGGTCGAGGACTCGCATGGCGTGCCGGTCGAGGTGGTCACGGTCGGGGACTGTGACCTGACCGAGGGGCTCTCGGCGATGGTCCGGGCCGCGCGCGAGTCGATGGTGAACGCGGCCAAGCACTCCGGTGCGGCGAAGATCGACGTGTTCGTCGAGGTGGACGGGGACCGGGCGGAGATGTTCGTCCGCGACCGCGGCAAGGGGTTCGACGTCGACGGCGTGCCGGACGACCGGCTCGGCCTGCGGCACAGTGTGATGGGCAGGATGGAACGGCACGGCGGCCGCGCGATGGTGCGGTCCGATCCGGAGACAGGGACCGAAGTGCGACTGGAGATGGACAGATGAGCAGCAGGCGCGTTGTCGTCATCGACGATCACGACATGTTCCGGGCCGGGGTGCGCAGCGAGATCGGCGCCTCGGTCGACATCGTCGGGGAGGGATCCGACGTCGACACCGCGGTCAAGGCGATCGTGGGTACCGAGCCCGACGTCGTACTGCTGGACGTCCACCTGCCCGGTGGCGGCGGTATCGAGGTGATGAAGCAGGTCCACCAGCGGCACCCGGACGTCAAGTTCCTGGCGCTGTCGGTATCGGACGCGGCCGAGGACGTGATCGGCGTGATCCGGGCCGGCGCCCGCGGCTACGTCACCAAGAACATCAGCGGCACCGAGCTGATCGACGCGATCAACCGGGTCGCGGACGGTGACGCGGTCTTCTCGCCGCGGCTGGCCGGCTTCGTCCTGGACGCCTTCTCCGGCGCGATCGACATCGCGACGGTCGACGAGGACCTGGATCGCCTGTCGCAGCGAGAGCGTGAGGTGCTGCGGTTGATCGCGCGCGGCTATGCCTACAAGGAAGTCGCCCGCGAGCTGTTCATCTCGGTGAAGACGGTCGAGACCCACGTCTCCTCGGTGCTACGCAAGCTCCAGCTGTCGAACCGCCACGAACTCACCCGCTGGGCCACCGACCGCCGGCTCGTCTGACCCACCCAAGCCCTCTCCACCCCGCATGCATCGTCACGCGCTCGAGGGGAGAACCTGGGCGTCGACATGGGAGGGAAATGTCCCTCATTGGGGGTAAAACCCTCCTAGGTTGACCTGCCGATAGCGGGGCTCAGTCCGGTTGCCAGGACGTGCGGCGGACCGACTTGGGGAGGCCGGTGGCACTGGGAGCACCGAGCACGCGTGAGATCCCGCGGGCGGCGGCCTTGATCAACGGGACCAGGGTCAGTGGATCGTGGCGCCCGTACGGGACGACCGTCGACACCGCGGCCACGACCCGGTCGTCGGCGCCGTACACCGGTGCCGCCACCGAGAGGCTGATCTCCTCGATCGCGCGACTGCTGATCACATACCCGTCGCGCCGGATGTCCGCGAGCCGGCGCCGTAGCTGCTCGCCGTCGGCAACGGTATGACGGGTGAAGCGCTTGAGCGGTCCGGCGATCACGGTCTCCTGCAGTTCGCGGTCGGCGTGGGCCAGCAGCACCAGGCCCACGCCGGTCGCGTGCAAGGGCAACCGGCCACCGACCCGGGTGAACACATGTACCGCACCGCGGCCGGAGATCCGCTCGAGGAACACGGCATCGGCCCCATCGAGTACGGCGAGCTGCGCATGCTGCCGGGTCGCCTCGAAGACGTCCTCCAGGAACGGCATCGCGAGCTCGCGCAGTCCGAGGCCGCGTGGGGCGAGCGCGGCGAGCTCCCACAGCCAGAGGCCGATCCGGTAGCGGCCGTCGGCGTCACGCTCGAGCGCGCCGCCCTGCAGCAGCTCGCGCACCAGCCGGTGAGTCGTGGTGAGCGGCAGTCCGGAGCGCCGGCTGATCTCCGAGAGAGTCTGGGACGGCGTGCGATGGCTGAAGGTGCGCAGCACCGCCAGCAGTCGCGAACTCACACTCGCCGTCATGCGCGCAGTATGGCGTTCCTTCCGCTGAGCGGAAACCGTGTGCTTCCGGTGAGTGGAAGGTCAAACGCTCGTACGACGCTCAGCGGTTGGCCGACGTGTAGGGCAGAAGGGCCATCTCGCGGGCGTTCTTGATCGCCCGGGCGACCTGCTTCTGCTGCTGCACCGACAGCCCGGTGACCCGGCGGGAGCGGATCTTGCCGCGGTCGGAGATGAACTTGCGCAGCAGCGCGGTGTCCTTGTAGTCGATGTAGGTGATGCCGTCGCGGTCGAGCGGATTCTGCTTCGGCTTGCGCTTGCCGGTCGGGGCCGGACGTCGAGGCATGGCCACCCCTCCTTTGTTGAATGTCGTTTTCATTTAGCATAACGCAAGGGCCTGCTGGTGGCGGGTTTTGGACAGGGCAGACATTCGCCACCCCGGCAGAGGCGGTACCGGCTTGGTCGCTGTTATACCGTCGACTGCTATGGAGCGGAATCTCACAGCCGAACAGCTCGCGCTCTTCGAGAAGGAGTTCGCGTCGAACCCGCAGTACCGGGTGATGCAGAACGCCGTCACGCAGACGCCGGTCAATACCATCGCCCTGGACCGACAGGTGGTCACCTCGATCGACCACTCGGTGTCGAACCTGCTGGACGACTGGAAGGTGACCAACCAGAAGAAGAGCGGCCGTTGCTGGCTGTTCGCCGGGTTGAACCTGCTGCGCGCCGGCGCGGCCGGGAAGCTCGGGGTCAAGGACTTCGAGTTCTCCCAGAACTACGTGCTCTTCTGGGACAAGTTCGAGCGGGCCAACTTCTTCCTCGAGGCGATCATCGACACCGCGGACCGCGACGCCGACGACCGGACGGTGGCGCACCTGCTGTCCGACCCGATCGGTGACGGCGGCCAGTGGAACATGTTCATCGCGGTGGTCCGCAAGCACGGCCTGGTGCCGAAGTCGGCGATGCCGGAGACCGAGAGCTCGTCCTCGACCGGGCAGATGAACGACATCCTGCGCAAGCTGCTCCGCCAAGGTGCGCGCGACCTGCGGGCGCTGGACGGCACGGAGGCACGGCGCGACCGCAAGCAGGAGATCCTGACCACGGTGCACCGGGTGCTGAGCATCCACCTCGGGACGCCGCCGCAGAAGTTCCTGTGGCAGTGGAAGGACGGCGACAAGGCCTTCCACCGCGACGGCTGGACCACGCCGGCCGAATTCGCGGCGACGTACGTGCAGCTGCCCGTCGACGAGTACGTCTGCCTCGTGCACGACCCGCGGGAGACCAGCCCGGTCGGCCGGACCTTCACCGTCGACTACCTGGGCAACGTCATCGACGCCCCGCCGGTGGTCTACCTGAACGTCGACATCGACCTGATGAAGCAGCTCACCCAGGACGCGGTCGTCGGCGGTGAGCCGGTCTGGTTCGGGTGCGACGTCGGCAAGCAGATGAACGCCGACCTCGGCTACTGGGACGCCAAGCTGTACGACTACGGCTCCGTCTACGACACCGAGTTCAGCCTGAACAAGGCCGACCGGCTGGTGCACCACGAGACGCTGATGACGCACGCGATGCTGTTCACCGGTGTGGACGTGCTCGACGGTCAGCCGCGGCGCTGGCGGGTGGAGAACAGCTGGGGCGACGAGAAGGCGGACAACGGCTTCTGGACCATGAACGACTCGTGGTTCGGCGAGCACGTCTTCGAGATCGCCGTCCGCCGGTCCGCCCTGCCCGCCGAGCTCCAGGCGCGGCTCGACGACGAGCCGATCGTCCTGCCGGCCTGGGACCCGATGGGCGCCCTCGCCGACTAGAGGATCAACCGCAACGCCTCGGACGGACGCTCGAGGGTCGGCAGGTGGCCGGCCCACGGGAGGTCGATCCGCTCGACGTTCGGCAGCCGCTCGGCCAGGTAGGTCGCGGAGTCGGCGAAGAACTGGAAGTCATGCGCGCCCGTGATCAATCGCACGGGCGCGCTGATCTTCTCCGGCTCGACGGCGTACTCCTCGTTGTCCACGTCGTCACCGGCGGCGATCTGCACCTCGTAGGCCCGCTTCTGCATGGCCCGGAGCAGCTCACGTGCTTCATCGTCCGCGTCCGGCCCGATCCAGCTCCGCACCATCAGGTCGGTGGCCGCGTCGACGTCACCGGCCTCGAGGAACTGGTTCTCCTCGGCCCACACCGCCCGCAGGTCGTCCGTCGGTACGACGTTGTCCGTCGGCGCGCAGATCAGCACCAGCCGGTTGAACCGCTCCGGCTGCCGGCTGGCCGCCTGCTGTACGACGTACCCGCCGAACGACGCACCGACCGCGGCCACGCTGTCCACGCCCAACTCGTCGAGCAGTTCCAGCAGATCGCCCGCGTCCGAGTACTTGGCGCCCGCCTCCAGCGGAGTCTCGCCGTACCCGCGCAGGTCAACCGTGATCACCCGGTGGTCCGCCTTCAGCTCCTCGACCTGCCGTCCCCACATCCGTGCATCCGCAACTCCCGCGTGCACGAGCAGCACCGCCGGTCCAGTCCCAACCACCGCATGAGAAATCGTCATGCCCGCACCCTGACTCGTCCGGCGGACAACCGCAAACCCGTTTAGCGCAGGCGGATGACGGTGAATCCTTCGGCGTAGCGGTTGGCCGGGAAACCCGCGGCGGTCGCCCGGCGGCGGCTCAGGGACCGCATGTGGTCGGCGAGCGTCTCGGGATCGCGGTGCTGGCTGGGGTGCGACATCAGGGCGGCGATCTTCTGGTCCATGGTGTCGGTGATGTCGACGTAGTGGTTGAGGTCGGCGTGCTCCATCATCCAGAGCTCGCCGACGTCCCACGCCTCCTCGACGAGCTCGGTGAAGGAGTACGGGTTGCCGGCCGCGGGGTAGAAGGCGCGGACGGTCGCCTCCGCGGCAGCGAGGTGGTCGGGGTGCGAGACCTGGAGACGGGACCAGTCGCGGTCGGGGGACTGAGTCAGCAGGCGCTGCGGGCGGATCCGCCGGATCAGCTGAACGATGTCCCGGACCAGGTCCGGCGTCGGCTCGACCGCGCCGTCGGCGTACCCGAGGAAGTGCAGGTCGGTGACGCCGACGTGCCCGGCCGCCGCGGTCTGCTCGGCCCGGCGGACCGCGGGGATCTCGGCCCGGTCCCGGTCCGGCTCGAAGCCGCCCTCCTGACCGTCGGTGACGATGCAGTAGTGCACCTCGATCCCGGCCTTGGTCCACATCGCGACCGTGCCGGCGCCGCCGAAGTCGATGTCGTCCGGGTGCGCGACGACCGCCAGCACCCGCTCGATCTCACTGTCCGGTCGTGGATTCCCCTCAGGCACGCTCACCCGTCGACCCTAACTGGGTACTTGCCTGGCACGGCAAGCTGGTTTCCAGGGAGGGGACGATGGACTTCGGCGGCGTGTGTGAACCACAGGACGTCGGCCTCGACGCCGGCCGGCTCGGTGCGGCGCTCGAGCTGGTCGAGGCTCGTGGAGCGATCGCGCAACTGTGTGTCGTCCGCGACGGCCAAGTCGTGGTCGACCGGAGCCTCGGCTGTCCGCCGGACGCGCTGTTCTGGCTCTTCTCCGCGAGCAAGCCGTACGTCGCCATCGTCATCCATCAGCTGGTCGAGTCCGGCCGTCTCCACCTGGACGACGCGGTGGCGGCGTACTGGTCCGGGTTCGGGCACAACGGCAAGCGGGAGATCACCGTCCGTCACGTGTTGCGGCATCGGTCCGGTGTGTCCCACGCCGGGTCGTACTTGGGAGACGTCCGTGCGATGGCCGACTGGGACCGGTCGCTGCAGCGGATCGAGGACGCCCGGCCACGCTGGCCGATCGGCACGGTCGCGTACAGCCCGCTGGCCTACGGGTTCATCCTCGGCGAGGTCGCCCGGCGCTGCGCCGGCCGGCCGATCGAGGAGTTGGTACGGCGCTCAGTCCTCGAACCACTCGGGGTCGCCGACACCTACCTCGGGTTGCCGGAGGACGAGTGGGAGCGGGCTGTCCCCATCCGTGCTGCCGGTCTGGCCGGCCCGTTCATCCAGTCGGTGGTGAACCGCCGCAGTACGCGGGAGGCCGTCGTACCGGCGGCCGGCATCTCCACCACCGCGCGGGACTTGGCCGCGCTCTACCAGGCCCTGCTGCAGGGCGGTCTCGGTCCGGCCGGCCGGATCCTGCGGCCGGAGACGCTGGCGAACGCGGTCGAGCCGAGCAGCGAGGGCGAGTTCGACCCGGTCGCGCGAGCGCCGATCCGCTGGTCGCAGGGGTTCCAGCTCGGCGGCCCGCGCTCCATCCCGGGAGCGGTCAGCTCGCTCGGGTCGGCGAGCAGCCCGCGCGCCTTCGGTCACAACGGCAGCAACTGCTGTCTCGGCTGGGCCGACCCGGGCCGGCGGATCGCCTACGCCTACCTCACCAATCGCGTCGGCCGCCCGAAGGCCGACCTCGCCCACCACGCCGCCGTCTCCGACGAGATCCTCGCCGCGGCGGACTGATCAGGCGAAGGCGGCGAGTGGGACCCGTTCGGTGATCACCTCGTCGACGATGCCGTACTCCTTGGCCCCTTCCGCGGTCAGCACGTGGTCCCGGTCGGTGTCGTGCCGCAGCCGCTCGATCGACTGCCCGGTGTGCCGCGCCAGGATCTCCTCGACCTGTCCACGGACCCGGACCACCTCGTCGGCCTGCAAGATCAGGTCCGGGATCGTGCCCTGGCCACGGGCGGCCGGCTGGTGCAGGACGATCCGGGCATGCGGCAGGACGGCGCGACGCCCCGGTGCACCCGCTGCCAGCAGCACCGCCCCGGCCGAGATGGCCTGGCCGACGCAGTACGTCGCGATCGGCGACTGGATGAACCGCATCGTGTCGTAGATCGCGAGCATCGCGGTCATGTCGCCGCCCTCGCAGTTGATGAAGATCCCGATCTCCTGCTCGGGCTTGTCCGCCTCCAGGTGCAGCAGTTGCGCGATCACGGCGTTCGCGACGCCGGAGTCGATCGCCGTACCGAGGTAGATGATCCGCTCACTGAGCAGATGCGAGTAGACGTCCATGATCCGCTCGCCGCGCGGGTGCTGCGCGATGACATTGGGGATTGTGTAGCTGCTCATGCGGCCGCCTTTCGTGCGGGCATCACTTGGTCGAAGGACTCGACGATGTGGTCGATGAAGCCGTACTGGCGGGCCTGTTCGGCGGTGTACCAGTGGTCGTGCAGGGAGTCCTCGTGCACCGTGTCGAACGGCTGCCCGGTGTCCTCCGCGATCAGCGCCAGGACCGTATCGCGGATGTGCCGCAGGTCGTTGGCCTGGATCTCGATCTCCACCGCGGATCCGCCGATCCCGGCCGATCCCTGATGCATTAGCACCCTTGCGTGCCGCAGTGCGTAGCGCTTGCCCGGCGTACCGGCCGACAGCAGGAACTGTCCGGCGCTGCAGGCCAGTCCGATCGCCAGTGTCGACACGTTGCACGGCACCAGCCGCATCACGTCCCGGATCGCGAGCATCGACGGCACCGAGCCGCCGAGCGAGTGGATCCACAACGCGATGTCGGCGTCCGGGTCCTCGGCGGCCAGCGTCAGGATCTGGGTCGCCAGCAAGGTCCCGTTGTCGTCGTCGAGTGTTCCGTCCAGTACGACGATCCGCTGCCCGAGCAACCGCTGCCGGGCCGACTCGTTGAACAGCGGCGCTTTGTTGTCTTCTGCCATGTCTTCCACCCTGACCGGGCGAACCATGGTGACCCCAGCTTTTCTGCTGACGGCAAGTCTGCCCACAGCGGACAAGGTCCTGCTCTGGTTCGGCAACCCCGACCCGGTGGTGCTCCAGCTCACCCGTCAGCTCTCCTGAGGACCCGCCGTACCCGATCGGCGAAGTCCGCTGGGAAGGTGTGGCCGAGTCCGGGATCCGCTCGATCGTGCAACCGTAGGCAGTCAGCCGCTCCTCGGCGCCGTCCACGACCTCGAGCAGGTCGTCGCCGGCACCGATCCAAATCGTTGCCGGTGACAACGGTCCCGTCGCCTCCTCCGGAAGCTCCCGCAGCGCGGCGCCATCAACAGCGCGCCGAGCGCGGCGTCGGCCAGAGGAACTCGATGCGATCGACCGGGGCGTCGAATCGGGAGGTCTGTGTCATGGGCGGACCGCTCGGCCGAGGATGTGGGGGGAGGCTGGGTTGAAGCCGGTGGGTGGGAAGTCGAAGCGGTCCAGCGTGGTGATGGTGAAGCCCGCAGCGGTGATGGCGGCCGCTGTGTCGCGGTGGAGGTGGCAGCCGCCGCTGAACCAGGGGTAGACGGTGGCGTCCGCGACTCGCTGGACCGTGGTCAGCCGGCTGCCGGCCGACCCCGCGACGTGTTCGTAGAACCGGAGTTCCCCGCCGGGACGGAGGATCCGGAAGGCCTCGGCCAGGGCGACTGCCTGGTCCGGGACCGAGCACAACACGAGCGACGTGACCACGGCATCGACCGAATCGTCCGCGAGCGGCAGGCGTTCCGCCGTACCGTTCACGACCTCCACGCGCACCGGCGCGACGGTGGCCAGGTGCTCGGCCTTGGCCCGCAGATACGGCTCGGGCTCGACGGCGACGACGCTCGTCACCTCGGCCGGGTAGTGCGCGAAGTTCCCGCCGTCCCCGGCGCCGACCTCGAGCACCTGACCCGCCAGCCCGTCCAGCAGTTGCTTGCGGTGCCCGGCCACGCCGTGGTCGTCCAGCTGTGGCCGCACCCGCGCGTAGAGCCGCGCGAACATCGGATGTCCCATGCCCACCCACCCTAAGCGGCCGAGGAGACACCCCGTTCGAACCGGCGTTCGGTAACTGTCGGAGGGAGCGCCTAAGGTGTTGGTGATGACTACGCTGTTCTCGCCTGATGAGCTCCCGGTGCCGCTGGAAGAGCCGAAGACGCATCGGACCGATCCGGATGCGCTGCTGAAGGGGCTCAATCCGCAGCAGCGGGCCGCCGTCGTGCACGCGGGCAAACCGCTGCTGGTGGTGGCCGGTGCGGGGTCCGGCAAGACCCGGGTGCTGACGCGGCGGATCGCCTACCTGCTGGCGGCCCGCGACGCGCACCCCGGATCGATCCTGGCGATCACGTTCACCAACAAGGCCGCCGCCGAGATGCGCGAGCGGGTCGTGGACCTGGTCGGCCCGCGGGCGAAGCTGATGTGGGTCTCGACGTTCCACTCGTCGTGTGTGCGGATCCTGCGCCGCGACATCAAGCGGTTCGGGATCAACTCGACGTTCTCGATCTACGACGACACCGACTCGCGCCGGCTGATGACGCTGGTCTGCCGCGAGCTCGACCTCGACGTGAAGCGGTACAACCCGCGCGCCGTGCTGAACTGGATCAGCACCCAGAAGAACGAGCTGATCGACCACGAGACCGCGGCGGCGAAGACCGAGAACCATCTCGAGGAGACCTACGCCGAGTGCTACCGGGTCTACCAGGAGCGGCTGGCCCAGGCGAACGCGCTGGACTTCGACGACCTGCTGATGACCACGGTCAACCTGCTGCAGGCCTTCCCCGAAGTCCGTGAGTACTATCGCCGCCGCTTCCGCCACGTGCTGGTGGACGAGTATCAGGACACCAACCACGCGCAGTACACCCTGATCCGGGAGCTCTGCGGCGAGGACGACCCGAACTACAACGGCCCGACCGCACCACCGGCCGAGCTGATGGTGGTCGGCGACTCCGACCAGTCGATCTACGCCTTCCGCGGCGCGACGATCCGCAACATCCTCGCCTTCGAGGAGGATTTCACCGGCGCCGAGACGATCCTGCTGGAGCAGAACTACCGCTCCACCCAGACGATCCTGACCGCGGCCAACGCGGTGATCAGCCGGAACGAGGGCCGCAAGGCGAAGAACCTCTGGTCCGACCAGGGCCAGGGCGAGCAGATCGCGGTGTACGTCGCCGACAACGAGCACGACGAGGCCCAGTTCGTCGCCGACGAGATCGACCGGCTCACCGACGCGGACGGGGTGAAGCCGTCCGACGTGGCGGTCTTCTACCGGACCAACGCGCAGTCGCGTGTTTTCGAAGAGGTCTTCATCCGCACCGGCCATCCGTACAAGGTCGTCGGCGGCGTCCGGTTCTACGAGCGCAAGGAGGTCCGCGACGCGCTCGCGTACCTGCGCGTGCTGGTCAACCCCGAGGACACCGTCTCACTGCGCCGGATCCTCAATGTGCCCAAGCGTGGCATCGGCGACCGGGCCGAGGCCGCGATCGAGGCGCTGGCGGCGCGGGACCGGACCTCGTTCGCCCAGGCGCTGCGCCGGGCCCAGGACGCGCCGGCGATGGCGTCGCGATCGGTGAACGCCGTCCAAGCGTTCATCGACATCCTCGACGAGCTGACCGCGATGGTCGACTCGGCCGCCCCGCCGGACGACATCCTGGACGTCGCGCTGCACCGCTCCGGGTACTACGAGGAGCTGCAGAAGTCACCGGATCCCCAAGACGAGACCCGGCTGGAGAACCTCGACGAGTTCATCTCGGTGGCGCGCGAGTTCGTGGAGGAGCGGACCGCGGCCGGTGAAGCCGCCGATCTGCAGGCGTTCCTGGAGCGGGTCGCCCTGGTCGCTGACGCGGACCAGATCCCGGATGCCGTCGACGACGGTGGCGTGGTCACGCTGATGACGCTGCACACCGCGAAGGGACTGGAGTTCCCGGTGGTCTTCCTGACCGGGATGGAGGACGGTGTCTTCCCACACTCGCGGTCGCTGACCGATCTGAAGGAGCTCGAGGAGGAGCGTCGGCTCGCGTACGTCGGGATCACGCGGGCCCGGCAGCGGCTGGCGATCTCGCGGGCCGCCGTCCGTTCGGCGTACGGCGCTCCGCAGCACAACCCGCCCTCGAGGTTCCTGGAGGAGATCCCGGCCGAGCTGCTCGACTGGCGCCGGGACGAGTCCGCGATCACCCGCTGGTCGGGCACCGGGACGACCCGCGGCAGCGGGATCTCCAGTCGCTACGAGCCACCGCGGAAGACGGCCTCCGACAAACCGGTGATCAGCCTGAATCCGGGTGACCGCGTGGTGCACGACAGCTTTGGCATGGGCACGGTCGTCGTGGTCCGCGGCGAGGGTCAGCAGGCGCAGGCGGACATCGACTTCGGATCCGAAGGTGTGAAGCGGTTGCTGCTGCGTTACGCACCGGTAGAGAAGATCTGAGGCATATCTCCGTCAAGGTTTTGGACGTTACCTTGTGTAAGAGCCGGAGATTGAGACAATCAAGGATCTCCGCCCCCTCCCGGAAGCGTCCTCCCTGATGCCCAAGTCCTCGGCAGGCAGTCACCGCCGGATCATCCTGGCGGGGGCCAACCCTGGGCTGCGGCTGTTCGACGAGAACGGCAGGGTGACGGCGTACGCGTCGATCTGGATGGTCGACTGGTCCATCCGCGGCCCCGGTACGGCGGTGGTCCTCTGGTTCGACGGGATCGTCCGGGTGGTCTCCGAGGACGTCGACCTGGCCGCCTGGCTGGAGCGGTACTTCGTCCGTTCGTTCCTCGAGGTGCAGGGTCTGCCGTGGCACGAGCCCGCGATCGAGCGTGACCTGGTCCAGGTCTCGATGAACCTCGCCGAGGGCCTCACCGCCAAGGCGGCCGACATCCAGATCGAGATGGGCGGCGTCCTCGACCGCCGGCTGTTCGCGACCGACAACTTCCAGCTGGCCGACGGCAACCACAGTCTGAGTCTGGTGATCGCGCCGGTCCGGTCCGCCACGGTCTCGATCGGCGGCGCCTCGGTCCCGGGCTTCGTGCAGGTCGACGGCTCACCCGACAAGCCCGGCTCGTCCGCCTTCCTCACCACCGCCGAGGTCTGGCAGCGCTGACCCTCTGCCTTACGCTGTACGAATCGAGCGTAGGAAGGGGATGCAGGTGGCGACCCAAGCGTCTGAGCCGCGGACTCCGCTGAGCCGGGACCGGGTACTGCGGGCCGCGGTGGCGATCGCCGACGCCGACGGGCTCGAGGCCGTCACGATGCGCCGGATCGGCGACGCCCTCGGCGCCGAGGCGATGTCGCTGTACTACCACGTGGCGAACAAGAACGCCCTGCTCGACGGCATCGTCGACGTCCTGATGGACGAGCTCAACGCGGTCGTCGACGGTGACGACACCTCCGGCGGCTGGAAGGCGGCGATGCGGCGCCGGATCCTGACCGCCCGGCAGCTCATGCTGCGGCACCCCTGGGTGCCGCGGCTCCTGGAGAGCCGGACGACGATGCGACCGGCGGTGGTGCTGTACCACGACGGGCTGGTCGGCCTGATGCGCTCCGGCGGCTTCAGTTACGACCTGGCACACCACGCGCTGCACGCCTTGGGTAGCAGGGCCCTGGGCTTCTCGCAGGAACTGTTCGATCCGTCGGCCGGAGCCGGCGCCGAGTCCGAGCGGATGCTCGTCGACCTCGCCGACCAACTCCCGAACCTGGTGGGCATGCTGTCCGAGATCGCCCACGACGACCCGGACTCGACACTCGGCTGGTGTGACGACCAGGCCGAGTTCGAGTTCTCCCTCGACCTGATCCTCGACGGCCTCGATCGGCTCCGCTGACCTCTTGACTGTTCTTACAACGTAAGCCAACCTTACGACGTAAGACTTACGGTGTAAGGGGGCGGTTATGAAGGCCATCGTTCAGTACCGGTACGGAGCACCCGACGGACTGGAGTTCACCGACCTCGACCGGCCGGCGCCGGGCGATCACCAGGTGCTGGTCAAGGTGCGTGCGGCCTCGGTCAACGCCCGTGACTGGCACGTCATGCGGGGCGATCCGTACGTCGCTCGTCCGTCCGCCGACCTCGGCTGGCGCCGCCCCAACGTGAAGGTCCGTGGCACGGACTTCGCCGGCACGGTGGAGGCGGTCGGCTCCGCGGTGACCGGACTGCGGATCGGCGACGAGGTGTACGGCGAAGCGCCCGGAGCCTTCGCCGAGTACGTCGTCGCATCCACGGAAAGGGTCGAGGCGAAACCGGCCAACCTCACCTTCGAGCAGGCGGCGGCGATACCGCTGGCCGCGAATACCGCCCTGATCGGACTGCGGGACGTGGCCAGACTCCAGGCCGGGCAACACGTCCTGATCAACGGAGCGGCCGGCGGCGTCGGCACCTTCGCCGTCCAGCTCGGCAAGGCGCTGGGGGCCGAGGTGACCGGGGTCTGCAGCACCAGGAACGTCGAGCTCGTCCGGTCCCTCGGCGCCGACGAGGTCATCGACTACACCAGCACCGACTTCAGCCGTACCGACCGCCAGTACGACGTCGTCCTCGATCTCGTCGGCAATCGGTCCCTGACCGCCCTCCGACGGGCGGGGACCCGCAACGGCATCCTCCTGCTGTCAGGTGGCGGTCTGTTCACCGGCGGCAGCCTCTTCGGCCCGCTCGGCCTGATGATCCGAGGGATGGCCGCAGCTCCCTTCATCCGCCAACGCGTGCTCCTCTTCAACGGCGCGGCGAGCAAAGCCAACCTGGTCGCCCTCCGCGAGCTTGCCGAAGCCGGCAAACTCACCGCGGCCATCGACCGGACCTACCCGCTCGCGGCCGCGGCCGACGCCATCGGTTACGTCGAGACCGGGCACGCCCGCGGCAAGGTGGTCATCACCGTCTGAGCGCCCACCAGTTGTCCATCCGCTCGATCGCGCGCTGATCGCCGCCGAGCACGCGCTCGATCCGGAACAGGTACGCCGCGATCCCCGCTGCCCCCTGCATCCAGCCCACTCCCGGCGGCAGCAGCGGCTCGTCGTTGCGGTACTCGATGAAGCGCCAGTACGCCGACGGCCCGTCGTGGATCGCCCGTTCCACCAGGGCATCCGCGAGCCGTACGGCGAACTCCAGGTCCTGCTCGTCACCGTTGCGGTGCCACGAATCCAGGCAGACGTCGCCGACTCCCGCCGTACCGCAGCAGCGGCCGTCGTTGTCCCAGAAGCCCGGGTGGATGCGCTCCGGGACACCCGAGGACCGCACGCTGTCGAGGCACCGCCGGTGCCAGGTCATCGTCGACTCACCGGCGACCTGCTTCACTCCGGCGTAGTCGAGTGCCGTGAAGAGCAGCGACGTACCCGGACCGCCGTGACACCAGTTGTAGGTGTACTCGTCGCCGTGGCGCTCCGCCCACGGGATCACGCGCGGTACCCGGAATCCTTTGTCGTCGTTGATCCCGAGCGTGACCAGATGTTCGGCGCCTCGCTGGGCAGCGGTCACGAGTTCCGGCCGTCCCAACTCGACGCCGGCTGTCGCGAGTACCGCCGCGATCCCGGCCAAGCCGTGCGAGAAGTTCGGCATCTCGACGGGCGGGTCGAGCACGAATCGGCGCGGCACGAACAGCCAGTTCAGGCCGCTCGGCGTCTCCTCCTGCTCGGCCAGCAGGTGATCGGCCGCCCGGTCGGCCAGTGGCCGGGCGGCCTCGCCGTGGCGGAGAGCCCACAGGGCGCACATCAGGACACCGGCGGTCCCGAGGGTGGCGTCGTTGGCGACAGCGCCCGGGCGGTACTTCTCCTCGTTCTCCAGGTAGCTCTCGTGCCAGCCGTCGCCGGTGGCGAGCTCCAGGGCACGTTCGACTGCCGCAGCGGAGCCGGGCTCCCCCAAGGCTGTGAGGACTCCGATGCCGCTGGGCAGACCATCGAAGTAGGTGACGCTTGCCTCGGTCGGGATGGTGCTGCGGATGCGGTTGGCGATCGCGCTCGCCAGGTGCTGCTCGTCGTCCGTCCACGGGCGAGTCAGTTTGATCTCCGCCAGGGTGTGGGCGAGTCCGCCGAGGCCACTGTGCATGCCATCGGCGTACTCGGTCTGCCTCTCGCCGCCCGCTGACTCCGGGATCCAGGGGACGTCGTCGTCCCACCGCACCTGCTCGAGGACCCACCCCCAGGCCCCTTCGGCAACAGCGCCGTACGGCGTCATGGCCGGGCGTTCCGCATCCGGATGCCGCTCCACTCGAGCGTGCTGACAGTGACCTTGGACCAGAAGTCGTGCAGCCGTGTCAGCACGCGCAGCTGGATGCCGGCTTCGTCGTACAGCTCGAAGAGGTCGCCGACCCGCTCGGGCGGACCCAGCGGCCGGACCTCGGCGGTCGCGACGACGGCCGCATCGTGCTCGACGAAGACGTCGGCGGGCAGGCGGTAGGCGTAGAGCTCGACGGTGCGCATCGCGTCCAGCCAGCCGTACTCGACGGCGTGCACGCGGGTGCCGGAACCGGCGCCGATGATGCGGTCGCGGTCGTCGGGAGTGGTCGAGGGGCCTACCCACGCCATCGCGCGGGGGCACTGCCTCGGGAACCAGTAGTCGGGGGCTCGGTCGTGGCCGACGGCCCACACGTAGGGAGTGACCTTCTGCGCCGTCTTCGCGACGTGCGGCCGGAAGACGTCGATGGTCGGGTCTTCGGAGAAGTGCAGGACCTCACCAGATGCCGGGCGCATGCGCGGCAGCTTAGTCAGGTGTCAGCTGGGGTGCCGGGATTTACCGGATCAGCCGGCGGTGTACGGGTCGAGGCCGCAGTGGTTGCGCAGCCAGGGTGCCGGGTCGATCGCTTCGCCGCCGTCCGGGTGGACCTCGAAGTGCAGGTGTGGGCCGGTGGTGTTGCCGGTCATGCCGACCGCGCCGACCTGGTCGCCTGCGTACAGCGTCTCGCCGACACTCACGCTGAACTTCGACATGTGGTTGTACCAGGTGACGGTGCCGTCCTCGTGCCGGACCTGGACCTGGCGGCCGTACGGGCCGGCCCAGTCGGCGAAGATCACGACGCCCTTCATCACGGTGTGGATCGGGGTGCCGATCGGGGCGGCGAAGTCGAGACCGGTGTGGTTGTGGGCCCAGCGGCTGCCGCCCTGCCCGAAGGTCGCGGTGATGTGGTAGCCGGTCAGCATGATCTCGCAGCGGGTGGCCGACTCGCGGGCCTTCTTCTCGGCCTCGTCGGCCTTGGCCTTCGCCAGGGCGAGGGCACTCGCGCGCTTGGCGGTCAGGGCCTGGCTGGCGGTGAGCTTGGCGGCCCGGGCCTTGGCCAGCTGGGCGGCCGCGGCCTGCTTCTTGTTCGTGCCGGTGTCGGCCAGCTGGACCCGGGAGGAGTCACGGGTGGCGAGCTGGCGGGCCTGGATGCGTGCCGTGGTGATGCCGGACAGATTCCCGTTGTCCAGGCTCAGGGCGGCAAGGTTCACCGCCGAGTTCGCCTGCGTCGGCGAGGCGAGCGAGCTGTGGCTGAATCCCACAGCTCCTGCCGCCGCGGCAAGCGCCGCGGTCAGACCGACGATCTGGGTACTGCTGGGAGTATTACGCCTGGCAACACGATGCTTGGCACTGTGACGTGATGCGCCGGGTTTGCGCGCAGCGTTGCCTGGCGTGTCGCGGTCTCCCGCGGCACGGTGCTGGGACACAACGTGGCCTTTCGGTCACAGGGGAGGGGCTAGGGGAGGGGGCCGAAGCTCTCTTCCATCTCCTGCGGGGGTTTATTCCCGCTGGGGACTCACGCACGATAACGGATCAGTCACGAGCCCACAAACCCCGCCACCCACTTTTCCGCGGCACCTTCACGAAACTTTTGCATGAGCCGCTGCACGTGCATCTGGCGGAAGGCGTCCAGAAAGCTGCTTCATCAGGCAAAACTGAGCATGTCAGAACAAGGAAGAGGTCAGGCGACCGTGTTCTGCCCGGCGTCCCGGCCGTCGTCCCGCTCGTCCAGGTGAGCCAGCATCCCGGTGATCTGGTGCACGACGTCACCATGGAACGGCAGGGACAGGTGGCCGACGCCGCGGATCCGCACGTTGCTCGCGATCAGATCGGGATGCCGGATCCGGGCTCGCCGCTGCGGCACGATCAGCTGGTCGACGTCGCTGTAGAACGCGACGAACCGGGTCCGGCAGTCCGGCGCCGGCTCGGCCAGCTCGGTCATCAGCTCGCTGTCGGGCCGCACCTGCTTGACCAGCGGCCACGGCAGCAGCCTGGCGGCGATCGTGCCCTGGTGTGGCGTCCCGAGCGTGACGCAGGTGTGCACCCGCTCGTGACCGCCGAGCCGCTGGGTGTAGTACCGCGCGATCAGTCCGCCCAGGCTGTGGCCGACGACGTGGATCTGATCGGACCCGGAGGCCTCGCAGATCGCCTCGATCTCCTCGCCCATCCTTTGCGCGGTACGGCGTACGTCGACCGTCAGCGGTGAGTACGAGAACGTGTGGATGCTGCTGAACCCGCGCCGCTGCAGTTGCCGGCGCATCAGCGCGAAGATCGTGTGGTTGTCGATGATCCCGTGCACCAGCAGGATCGGCGTACCGGCCGCGCGGACGTCGCTGACCAGCAGGCTGCGCTGGGCCGGGGTCAGGCCGGCCAGGGTGAGTCGTTCGGTCCGGGAGCCGGAGCTGCCGACCAGACCGAGCGGATACATGGCCAGATGCGTGGTGAGCCAGCCGATCTCCACGGCCGCGCCGTGCAGTACCCGAGGCGTCAGGGCGGAGCGGGCGCCGTACGCCAGTCCGTCCAGCGCGCCGCGGATGTCGTCCTGCCAGGTAGTCATGGGCGACTCCTCACAAACCAGACCCCCCGAATGGTCCGATCTCTTTCAAGGTAACCGGTTCCCTTCGCGCGTGTCGGGGAACACACACCTTCGTGTCTTATCCGTGAGGTACGGACCGGTTAGCCTGCGAGCATGCCTGCTACGAGTCCTCTGCGCGTCGTCGTCGCCAAGCCTGGCCTGGACGGCCACGACCGTGGTGCGAAGGTCGTCGCCCGGGCCCTGCGGGACGCCGGGATGGAGGTCATCTACACCGGCCTGCACCAGACCCCGGAGCAGATCGTCGAGACCGCCATCGCCGAGGACGCCGACGCGATCGGGCTGTCGGTGCTGTCCGGTGCGCACATGACCCTGTTCAAGCGGGTCCGCGAGCTGCTGACCGAGCGCGACGCCGAGGACATCGTGGTGTTCGGCGGCGGAATCATCCCGGACGCCGACCTGCAGCCGCTGGCCGAACTCGGTGTGCACAAGATCTTCACCCCTGGCGCGACCACCACCGAGATCGTCGAGTGGGTCCGCAGCAACGTCGGCGACGCCTCGGCCTCACCGGCCTGAGTACCGGAAGGGCCCGGATCCGCTCCGGAGCGTGATGACGACTGCCCGGAGTCGTTCTGAACGGCTACGGCGCGTTCAGTAAGGTTACTTGCCGGTAATACCGAATCGTTAAGAAATACCTGGTTGTGCGGGCTGTCGAATCGCGGTCGCATACAGCCATGCGGCTGTCCGTTTCAGAGACCGTCGAGTGGGAACGTGTGTGTGGCTCAGAACACATCGGCCCTGATCTCGGTTACTGTCCGGACAGGGCGGATCGCAGTGCGGTGGGGGACTGCGGCCCACTGACGCAGGACCAAGCGAGTCCCATCGGGAGAGGGCAGGTAAACGATGAGGTTTGAACGATCACACACACGCAAGGCGGCTTTCGTGGCCGTCGCAAGCAGCCTGGTGCTGTTGGCGTCCGCGTGTGGTGGCGGGAACGATGAGAGCAGCGGAGGTACCTCGTCCGGGGGAGCGCTTGAGGGTCGCGGCCCGATTACGTTTGCCACCGGCAAGGACACGTCCGGGAACCTGACGAACCAGGTGAACGCGTGGAACTCGCAGCACCCGGACGAGAAGGTCACTGTCTCGGAGCTGCCGGAGTCCGCCGACCAGCAGCGCGCGCAGATGATCTCGAACGCGCAGAACAAGTCCGACGCGTTCAGCGTGCTGAACCTGGATGTGGTCTGGACCGCCGAGTTCGCGGCCAACCGCTGGGTCACCGAGCTGCAGCCGGCCGATTTCCCGGACCTGGGGAAGTTGCTCCCGTCAACGGTCGACACCGCGAAGTACCGCGACAAGCTGTACGGCGTCCCGGTCACGTCCGACGGCGGTCTGCTGTACTACCGCAAGGACCTGCTGGACAAGGCCGGTCTGCAGCCGCCGAAGACCTGGGAAGAGATGGTCACCGCCTGTGCCAAGGTGAAGGCACTGCCGGAGGGCAAGAACATCGGCTGCTACTCGGGCCAGTTCGAGAAGTACGAAGGTCTGACCGTCAACTTCTCCGAGGCCGTCAACGGTGCCGGTGGAGTCGTCGTCGGTGACGACGGCAAGCCGAACGTGGACACCCCGGAGGCGCTGGCCGGTCTGACCGCGCTGACCGAGGGCTTCAAGACGGGCTTCATCCCGAAGGCCGCCATCACGTACAAGGAAGAGGAAGGCCGCCGGGCGTTCCAGGAAGGCAACCTGCTCTTCCACCGCAACTGGCCGTACGTGTACGCGCTGGCCGGCAAGACCGACGGCTCGTCGAAGATCGCCGGCAAGTTCGCGGTCGCGCCGCTGCCGGGCCTCACCGGTGCGGGCGTGTCCACCCTGGGTGGTCACAACTACGCGATCTCGGAGTTCGCCAAGAACAAGGCGACCGCGGCGGACTTCATCAAGTTCATGTCCAGCGAGGAGCGGCAGAAGGCGAACGTCGAGAAGACGTCGCAGGCGCCGACCTGGGCCTCGCTGTACGACGACCCGGAGCTGAACAAGCAGTTCCCGTACCTGGCGCCGCTGAAGGCCTCGATCGAGGCCGCGAAGTCGCGGCCGAAGGTGGTCAAGTACGGCGACGTCACCACCGCGATCCAGGAGGCGGCGTACGGCGCCCTGACCGGCACGACAACGCCGAAGGACGCACTGACCCAGCTGCAGACCAAGTTGAGCTCGCTCATCACGCAATGACCGAAGCGGCGGGGCCGGCGCGCAGCTTCACGGCTACGTGCCGGCCCCGGCCTGTCGCTGCCCGCTCGAGGCGGGCAGAGAGAAGGAGGCAGAGGTGAGTACATCCGTCCCGGTCGCTGAGCGACCGACACCGGAGGCCACCAAGAAGCCCAAGCGGAGCTCGTTCAACGAGGGCACCGGCCGGCTGGCCGCGCTGTTGCTGTCGCCGACCATGATCGTGCTGATCCTCGTGGTCGGGTTGCCGATACTCGCGGCGTTGCGCGAGTCGTTGTACACGAGCGGTCAACAGATCGACGAGTCGGGCTTCATCGTCCAGGGCTCCAAGTTCGTGGGGCTCGACAACTACACGGCGATCTTCTCCGGCGAGACCGGCACCCGATTCTGGAACGCTTTCTACAACACCACGTTCTTCACCGTCACGTGTGTGGTCCTGGAGACCGTGCTGGGTGTCATGATGGCCCTGGTGATGCACAAGGCGTTCAGGGGCCGCGCCATCGTGCGGGCCAGCATCCTGGTCCCGTGGGCGATCCCGACCGTCGTGTCGGCGCTGCTGTGGAAGTGGATCTTCCAAGCCGACGGTATCGCCAACGACGTGCTCGGCACCCAGATCCTGTGGTCCACCGAGGGCTGGCAGTCGGTGGTGTCAGTCATCGTCGCCGACACCTGGAAGACCGCGCCGTTCATCGGACTGCTGGTGCTCGCGGGCCTGCAGACGATCCCGGACGAGGTCTACGAGGCCGCCAAGGTCGACGGTGCGCGGGCCTGGTCGCAGTTCGTCCACATTACGATGCCGTTGGTGAAGCCGGCGCTGCTGGTGGCAGTGCTGTTCCGCATCCTCGACACGCTGCGGATCTTCGACCTGCCGTTCGTGCTGGTCGGTCCGAACAAGGAGTCGGTCGAGACGCTGTCGATCCTGGCGTACCTCGAAGCCAACCAGACCCGGTACGGGCCGGCGGCGGCGTACGCGACCTTGCTGTTCATCTACGTCGCCGTGGTCGCTTACGTGTTCGTGAAGCTGCTGGGTGCCGACGTGTTCGGTGACGCCATCCAGCGGAAGTCGAAGAAGAAAAAGAACGGCAGGAATGGTCGCGCCCAGGCCAAGCAGACCGACCAAGGCGCCCCGGTGGCCGGACTGACCGCCGGTGGCGGCTTAGGAGGTGAATGATGACTGTTGCTGAGAAGGCCCCGAGGGCGATCGACATCAAGGCGGCCGAGGCGCCGTGGTACCGGCGCTGGCTGCCGCTGATCGGTGTCGCGGTGATCGTGCTCTACTGCCTGGTGCCGTTCTTCTGGATGGTGGTGTCGTCGCTGCGCCGGCCGACCGACCAGTTCGACAACTCGGTCATTCCGTCGCCCATTTCGTTTACCAACTTCACCGACGTGTTCAAGCCCGGCACCGGGTTCCAGCGTGGTCTGCTGAACAGCCTGATCGTGGCCGGTACGGTGACGATCCTGACGCTGATCATCGGGATGGTGGCGGCCTACACGCTGGCCCGGCTGGAGTTCCGGGGCAAGAACTTCGTGCTGGCGATCATCATCGTCACCTCGATGTTCCCGGGGATCTCGCTGGTGATCCCGCTGAAGAAGCTGTTCGTCAACATCGACTGGATCAACACCTACCAGGCGATGATCGTGCCCAGCCTGTCGTTCGCGCTGCCACTGGCGGTGTGGCTCCTGACCGCGTTCTTCCGGCAAATGCCACGAGAGCTCGAGCAGGCCGCGATGGTGGACGGCTGTACGCCGGCCCAGGCGTTCCGCAAGGTGATCCTCCCGCTGGCCGCACCGGGTGTGTTCACCACCGCGATCATCACCTTCATCGCGGCCTGGAACGAGTTCCTGATCGCGCTGAGCATGGTGAACAAGAAGGAGTACCAGACCGCCAACGTGGTGATCTCGCAGTTCACCGGTGCGTCGGGACGTGACCAACCGTTCGGCAGCCAGATGGCCGCCGGTGTGGTGGTGACGATCCCGCTGGTGATCGCCGTACTGCTGTTCCAGCGCCGTATCGTCGCCGGCCTCACGGCAGGTGGCGTGAAGTGAGCTGGTTCCGCCGTCGTGCGGAAGAGCGTGACCGCCGGGACCGCGACGACCGGGACCGGCGGGACCGCGAGGATCGGGACCGGCGCGACCGGGAGGACCGGGACCGCTGGGAACGGGACGAACGGGATCGCCGCGACCGCGAGGATCGCGCCCGATACCGCTAGGTACTCGCAGAAACGGCCGGAGCTGCTGCTCCGGCCGTTTCTCTTTCAGATCTCCAGCCAGGCAGTGGCATCCGTTGGCAGCTGGGTGCCGGTCAGAGGCTCACTGGTGAGCAGGATTCGCTGGTGGGGCGGGAGTTCGACGGGGGCATCGGCGAGGTTGACCACGCAGCGGAAGCTGGGATCGCGGGTGAAGGAGAGGACGCCGGGGACAGCCTCCTCGTCCCAGGTGAGGCGGCCTTCGCCAAGCGCCGGGTTCTCGCGGCGGATTCGCAGGGCGGCCTTGTAGAGGTTGAGGTGGCTGTCCGGTGCGGGTGCCTGCGCCTCGGCGGTCAGCGGAGCCCAGTCGGCGGGCTGGGGCAGCCAGGGCTGATCGGTACCGGGACCGAAACCGTACGGCGGTTCCGAGCCGGACCACGGGATCGGGACGCGGCAGCCGTCGCGACCGCGGACGGTGTGGCCGGAACGCTCCCAGGTGGGGTCGTCGAGGACGTCCTCCGGCAGGTCCTCGACCTCGGGGAGACCCAGCTCGTCGCCTTGGTAGACGTAGGCACCGCCGGGGAGGGCGAGCTCGAGGAGGACGGCGGCCCGGGCGCGCCGGCGGCCGAGCTCGAGATCGGTGGGGACGACGCCCGCACCCTTCAGCGCGTCCCGCTTGTTCCGGCCGTACCGCGTGCGATGCCGGATCGTGTCGTGGTTGCTCAGCACCCAGGTGGCCGGTGCCCCGACGGCCCACAGGTTGTCCGTGGTGTGGTCGATGACTTCACGCAACTCCGTCGCGTCCCAGGCACATTGCAGTACGTCGAAGTTGAAGGCGGAATGCAGTTCGTTCGGCCGCACGTACTGCGCCAGCCGCTCGGCCGGCGACAACCACGCCTCGGCCACGAACACCCGGGGTCCCTGCGGCGTATCGGCGTACTCGTCGGCGATCGCCCGCCAGCGCTGGTGGATCGTGTGCACTCCCGGCTGGTCGTAGAACGGGTGGCCGACGTACTTCTCGTGGGTCGGATCGCCGTTGTGCAGCAGCTCCACTTCGGGCATGGCCGGATCCTTGGCCATCGAGTCGGCCACGTCGATCCGGAACCCGTCGACGCCGCGGTCGAACCAGAACCGCAGGATCGCGTCGAACTCCTCGATCACCTTCGGGTTGTCCCAGTTCCAGTCCGGCTGGGAGATGTCGAACAGGTGCAGATACCACTGCCCGTCCTCGATCTGCTGCCACGCGCCGCCACCGAACGCGGCCGGCCAGTTGGTCGGCGGCAGCCCGCCCTTCTTGCCGTCGCGGAACCAGAAGAGGTCGCGCTCCGGAGAGCCTTTGCCCGCCGCCAGTGCGGCCTTGAACCACGGGTGCTCCCAGGAGCAGTGGTTCGGGACCAGGTCGATCAGGATCCGCAGCCCGAGGGCGTGCGCCTCCGCGATCAGGGCGTCCGCGTCCGCCAGGGTGCCGAACTCCGGGTTGATGTCCCGGTAGTCGGACACGTCGTACCCGCCGTCGAGCAGCGGGGACGGGTACCAGGGACTGATCCAGATCGCGTCGACGCCGAGGTCGGCCAGGTACGGCAGCCGGGCCCGGACGCCGTTCACGTCACCGGTCCCGTCGCCGTCGGCGTCGGCGAAGGAGCGCGGGTACACCTGGTAGACGACGGCGCTACGCCACCAGTCGTCAGCTGGTCTGGTTCCTGGGTCACTCATGTGACCTAGCCTGACACGAGGAGCCGGACCGGCTGTGACGGTCGTCTCAGCGGCGACCCCGACTGTTGCCCCGAGCGCGAGGGTGGCTAGTGTCAGGATCCCGTACAGGCGAGAGAGGGACCACACTCGTGGATCTGATGGAATTCCAGGCGAAGACGGTCTTCGCCAAGCACGGAGTGCGGACGACCGTGGGTGCGGTCGTCACCACGCCGGAGGAAGCCCGCGCGGCGGCCGAGAAGATCGGTGGCCGGGTGGTCGTGAAGGCCCAGGTGAAGACCGGTGGCCGCGGCAAGGCCGGCGGCGTCAAGCTGGCGAGCAGCCCGGACGAGGCCGAAGAGAAGGCCCGCGAGATCCTCGGCCTGGACATCAAGGGTCACGTCGTCAAGATCCTGAACATCGTCCCGGCCGCGGCGATCGCGGAGGAGTACTACTTCTCCTTCCTGGTCGACCGGGCGAACCGCAACTACCTCTGCATCGCGTCGGCCGCCGGCGGCATGGAGATCGAAGAGGTCGCGCACACCAACCCGGACGCGGTGGCGCAGATCTCGATCGACCCGGCCACCGGAGTGGACGAGGCGAAGGCGCGTGAGATCGCCGTCGCGGCGAAGTACCCCGCCGACGTGATCGACGCCGTCGTACCGGAGATCGTCAAGCTGTACGGCGTCTTCATCGCCGAGGACGCCTCGCTGGTCGAGGTGAACCCGCTGGTCAAGCTCGCCGACGGCAACGTCGAGGCGCTGGACGGCAAGGTCACCCTGGACGAGAACGCGGACTTCCGGCACCCGGAGCACGCGGAGTTCGAGGACATCTCGGCGGCCGACCCGCTGGAGGCGGCGGCCAAGGCCAAGGGCCTGAACTACGTGAAGCTGGACGGCTCGGTCGGCATCATCGGCAACGGCGCCGGCCTGGTCATGTCCACGCTGGACGTGGTCGCGTACGCGGGTGAGGAGTTCGGTGGGCAGAAGCCGGCCAACTTCCTGGACATCGGCGGCGGTGCGAGCGCCGAGGTGATGGCGAACGGCCTGGAGATCATCATCTCCGACCCGCAGGTGGAGAGCGTGTTCGTCAACGTCTTCGGCGGCATCACCGCCTGTGACGCGGTCGCGAACGGCATCGTGCAGGCGTTCGAGCTGCTCGCGAGCCGCGGTGAGCACGTCACCAAGCCGCTGGTCGTCCGGCTGGACGGCAACAACGCCGAGGAGGGCCGCCGGATCCTCGACGAGGCGGGCCTCGCCGGTCTGGAACGGGTCGACACGATGGACGGCGCCGCCAAGCGCGCCGCCGAGCTGGCTGCGAAGTAAGGGATCGCCGAACAATGTCTATCTTCCTGACCAAGGACAGCAAGGTCATCGTCCAGGGCATGACCGGCTCCGAAGGCACCAAGCACACCACCCGGATGCTTGCCTCCGGCACCAACATCGTCGGCGGCGTGAACCCCCGCAAGGCGGGCCAGAGCGTTCAATTCCCAGCCTTCGACGGCCAGAACACTGCCGTGCCGGTCTTCGGCACCGTCGCGGACGCCGTCAAGGAGACCGGGGCGAACGTCTCGGTCATCTTCGTGCCGCCGAAGTTCACCAAGGACGCGGTGCTGGAGGCGATCGAGGCCGCCGTACCGCTGGTCGTGGTGATCACCGAGGGCGTGCCGGTGCACGACACCGCCGCGTTCTTCGCCGCCGCGCAGGCATCCGGGACCACTCGGATCATCGGCCCGAACTGCCCCGGCATCATCACCCCGGGCGAGTCGAACGCCGGCATCATCCCGGCCGACATCGCCGGCCAGGGCCGGATCGGCCTGGTCTCCAAGTCCGGCACGCTGACCTACCAGATGATGTACGAGCTGCGGGACTTCGGGTTCTCCACCGCGATCGGCATCGGCGGCGACCCGATCATCGGTACGACGCACATCGACGCGCTGGCCGCGTTCCAGAACGACCCGGACACCGACGCGATCGTGATGATCGGTGAGATCGGTGGCGACGCCGAGGAGCGGGCGGCCGCGTTCATCAAGGAGAACGTGACCAAGCCCGTCGTCGGCTACGTGGCCGGCTTCACCGCGCCGGAGGGCAAGACGATGGGCCACGCGGGCGCGATCGTGTCCGGCTCGTCCGGTACGGCGGCCGCGAAGCAGGAAGCCCTCGAGGCCGTCGGCGTGAAGGTCGGCAAGACGCCGACCGAGACCGCCAACCTGATGCGCGAGATCATGCAGGGCCTGACCAAGTAACTCAGGCACCAAGAGAACGGGACCTGCGCTCGCAGGTCCCGTTCTGTGGTTCTACTTGTACGACGCCGATCGTTCAGCGGCCCGGATCACGGTCTCGTTGAACGCCGTGTCCGAGATGTCCAGGTCCTTCAGCACCGGGAACAGCACGTAGACCGCGCGATCCCCGGACCCCGCGATGCCGATCCGGTAGGTGAACTTCTTCCCGTTCCCGGTGTCGTACGTCGCCAGCCAGCTCTCGCCCTTGATCGTGCTGGTCGCGATCGAGCCGGTGGACTCCACCTTCGCGTTCGAGACCGCCTTCTCGCAGCCGTCGACGTTCTTGCGGATCTGGGTGACGAAACCGGCCGCCGCCGTCGGGGTGGCGAACTTCGCGACCGTGTCGTCGAGGCCGAACTCGGTCGGCACCTTCGCCTCCGGCGTGACGTAGGTGAGCGTGCCGTACTTCGTTGCCTTCGCGGTCTTGAAGTTGATCTTCTCGCACCCGGTGCCGGCAGTGCTCTTCGCGCCCGGGCTGCTGACCCACGGCTTGTCGATGTCGGCCAGCACCGGCAGGTCGACCGGCGCCATGAACCCAGGAGAGTCGGTGGCGGGCAGCAGGCCGGCCGTCGCCACCGGTGCCGCGGTGCCGCAGCCGCCGGACTGGGCGCAGATCTTCTTCACTCCGAGATTCGCCGCGGCCAGGACCGCGTCCGGCTTGGGCGGCGTGGCCGAGATGGTGTCGTGCTCGAGCACCACGGTGGCCTGGCCGGCCAGCGAGACCGCGATCGTCTTGTACTTCGTCTTGGTGCCGGACGGCTGGCCGAAGACCGCGAGCACACCGCGCTCGCCGACCCCGGTGGTGACGTAGCTCGCGGTGAGTCGGGTCTGCGCGACCGCGCACTGGCTCAGCCAGCCGACGATCGAGCTGTACGCCTTACCCGCGGCGGCCTTGTCGCTCGACACCTCGACGTACTGGACCGCGGTGTCCCTGGTGGCCGAGTTCTGGAGCGTGCGGACCCAGGTGCGCAGCCCGGCCGGGTCGGCGAAGCGCTGGGACTGGCAGACGAACGCCCTGTCCGGGGCGGTGCCGCCGTCATCGGTCTTGGTGACCGCCCAGGCGCCGGTCGCGGACAGCGGCTTCGCGCTGGTGCCGTCGAGCAGCACCTTGTTGTCGGCCAGCAGGTCCGGGTTGGACGGCTTGTCGTCGGACGGACCGTTGCCGATCTTCGGACCGGACGAGTTGTCGCCGCCGAACGCGTTCAGCGCCGCGACGCCGCCGCCGCCGACCAGCACCACGACCGCCGCACCGGCTGCGATCGTCTGGTTCCGCTTGCGCGCCTTCTGCCGGCGCGCTTCCCGGGCAGCGGCGCGACCGCCGCCGCGTGGTGCGCGGTGGGAACCGGCCAAAGCTCGACCTCCTGACTGATTCCACCCGACAGTACCCGGTGGACCCTTGCCGCTCACAAACAGCTACCCACAGGTCAAGAAGCGGGAACCGAGCGTGAGCGAGCGGGCTGAAGTCTTCCATATCCGGCGTGTCAGGACGAGTGGTGTCCAGCGACGGGGTGACGATGGATGTCAGATGACCGACATGCTGAGCCGCCCGGGTGCCCGTGACGGCGGACCACACCAGGCTCCCGGGCCCGCCCCCGAGGTCACTGCCCCGACCAAGCCCGTGGTCGTCTCGGCCGTGATCTCCGCCGGCGCCTGCCTGCTCACCGGACTCCTGACGTGTGCGGCGGTCGCTGTGATCGGTTGGCTGGCCGCGACCTTCGGTGGCGCCTCCGGAGCGATCCGCGCGGGCGCGTCGGCATGGCTGGTCGCCCACAAGGCCGGAGTGACGCTCGGGAGCGGTTCCCTGACGGTCGCACCTCTCGGTCTGACCTTCTTCTTCGCCTGGTGCCTGTATCGCGGTGGCAAGTCCGCCGCCCGTAGCAGCGCGGCCGACCGGACCAAGGACCTGATCCTGCTCTCCGGGGTGTTCGCCGGCGTCTACGGACTCGGTGCGCTCGTCGTGGCATTGCTCACGGCCGACGGTGCGCTCAAGGTTGCCCCGCTGTCCGCGTTCCTCGGGGCCGCCTCACTCGCTCTGGTCGCCGGCACCCTCGGCGTACTGGTCGAGTCCGGTGCGGCCCAGGACATCGCCGACGCGACTCCCAAGGGGTTGCGGGACACCGTGCCGGCCGCGGTGGCCGCCGTACTGACCGTGATCGCGATCGCCTCCGTCCTGTACGGCGTACTGCTGGCGATCCACTTCTCCCGGATCACCGGGATGCTGGAGCTGCTGGACGCCGGTGTGATGGGGTCGGTGGTGCTGTTCGCCATCTGCCTGATGCTGGTGCCCAACATGGTCCTGTACGTGGTCTCCTTCCTCGCCGGACCCGGATTCCAGCTGGGAGTGGGTACGACGATCGCCCCGACCGGAGTGGATGTCGGGAACCTGCCCGCGCTTCCGCTGCTGGCCGCCGTACCCGCGGATGGCGCGACGCCGACGTACTTGCTCGCACTGACCGCCGTGGTGCCGCTGGCCGCTGGTGTGGTCGCCGGACTGGTCGTGGTGCGGCGTGGGCTCGCGGATCAGGACGCTGACGCGCTCGGCTGGGACGCGTTCGCGCTGCGTGGCGGTATCGCGGCCCTGCTCGCCGGGGTGCTGCTGTACGCGCTGATGGCGATGTCGGGTGGTTCGGCCGGACCAGGCCGGATGTCGGCCGTCGGGATCCCGGCCGCGCTGCCGGCGGCCGGCGTACTGGCCGCGGGGATCGCGATCGGGGCCTCGATCACGGCCGCGGTGGCCGCCTCCCGCCGACCGGCTGACAGCGAGGCCGACGCCGCGGGATAAGGTTTGGCGCGTGACAGACCCGGTTGCGCCCACGCCCGAGCCAGCACGCCTCGTCGTGCTCGTGTCAGGGTCGGGTTCGAACCTGCAGGCCCTCCTGGACGCCTCCGCCGACCCGGCGTACGGCGCTCAGGTCGTCGCCGTCGGTGCCGACCGGGAGGGGATCGCCGGGCTGGACCGGGCCGCGACCGCCGGAGTGCCGAGCTTCGTGCACAAGGTGAAGGACTACGCGGAGCGGGCCGACTGGGATCGTGCGCTGACCGCGTCGGTCGCGGAGTACAAGCCCGACCTGGTGGTGTCGGCCGGGTTCCTGAAGCTCGTCGGTGACGACTTCCTCGAGGCTTTCGGCGACCGGTACATCAACACGCACAACGCGCTGCTGCCCGCCTTCCCCGGCATCCACGGACCCCGGGACGCGCTCGAGTACGGCGTGAAGGTCGCCGGGGCGACGTTGTTCTTCGTGGACGGCGGCGTCGACACCGGGCCGATCATCGCCCAGGTCGTCGTAGACGTTGCCGACGACGACACCGAAGAAACCCTGACCGAACGGATCAAGGAGGTCGAACGCCGCCAGTTGGTGGAGTGGGTCGGCCGCCTCGTCCGCGAGGGCTGGACCATCACCGGACGAAAGGTTCGACTGAAGTGAGCACCGACCGCAGGCCGATCCGCCGGGCGCTGATCAGCGTCTACGACAAGACCGGTCTGGAGGAGCTCGCGAAGGCACTGTCCGAGGCCGGCGTCCAGATCGTGTCGACCGGTTCCACCGCGGGCCGGATCGCGGCGGCCGGCGTACCGGTGACCAAGGTCGAGGAGCTGACCGGGTTCCCGGAGTGCCTGGACGGGCGGGTCAAGACGCTGCACCCGATGGTGCACGCCGGTCTGCTCGCCGACGTCCGCAAGCCCGACCACGTCGAGCAGTTGTCCGAGATGCGGGTCGAGCCGTTCGACCTGCTGGTGAGCAACCTGTATCCGTTCACCGAGACCGTCGCGTCCGGCGCGTCGGTGGACGAGTGCATCGAGCAGATCGACATCGGTGGGCCGTCGATGGTGCGTGGCGCGGCCAAGAACCACGCCAACGTGGCTGTTGTGGTGTCTCCGTCGCGGTACGGCGAGGTCGTCGCGGCTTTGGGTGAGGGTGGCTTCTCGCTGGAGCAGCGGCAGCGGCTGGCAGCGGATGCGTTCGTACACACTGCGGAGTACGACCTGGCCGTTGCATCCTGGATGGGCAACGTGCTGACCGACACCAGTGACGGGACCGGGTTCCCGCGCTGGATCGGGTCGGCTTGGGACCGGTCCGCCGTACTGCGGTATGGCGAGAACCCGCACCAGCCGGCGGCGCTGTACCGCAACGGCTCGGACGGTCTCGCCGCGGCGGCGCAGCTGCACGGCAAGGAGATGTCGTACAACAACTACGTCGACGCCGACGCTGCCCGTCGTACGGCCTATGACTTCAGTGAGCCGGCGGTGGCGATCATCAAGCACGCGAACCCGTGCGGGATCGCGGTCGGCAAGGACATCGCCGAGGCGCACCGCCGGGCCCACGAGTGCGATCCGGTCTCGGCGTACGGCGGTGTGATCGCGACCAACCGGCCCGTGTCGGTGGACATGGCCAAGCAGGTCGCGGAGATCTTCACCGAGGTGCTCGTCGCACCGGCGTACGACGACGGCGCGGTCGAGATCCTGCAGGGCAAGAAGAACATCCGGCTCCTGGTCGCGCCTTCGGCCGCCGAGGGCGACGCCGTCGAGATGCGGGCGATCAGTGGTGGTCTGCTGCTGCAGCACCGCGATCGCTTCCAGGCGTCCGGCGACGACCCGTCCGCGTGGACGCTCGCGGCCGGCGACCCTGCCTCCCCGGAGGTTCTCGCCGACCTCGCGTTCGCCTGGAAGGCCTGCCGCGCGGTCAAGTCCAACGCGATCCTGCTGGCTTCCGACGGCGCCTCGGTCGGCGTCGGCATGGGCCAGGTCAACCGCGTGGACTCCTGCCGCCTGGCCGTCTCCCGAGCCGGCGACCGCGCCACCGGCTCCGTCGCCGCCTCCGACGCCTTCTTCCCCTTCCCCGACGGCCTGGAGGTCCTCATCGAGGGTGGCGTCAAAGCAGTAGTCCAGCCCGGCGGCTCCATCCGGGACGAGGCAGCCATCGAAGCCGCCGCCAAGGCCGGCATCACCATGTACTTCACCGGCACCCGCCACTTCTTCCACTAGAACGCAAGCCGGCACGACACCCGGTGTCCCCCGTGCCGGGCACCGGCCCAAAGGACGCCAGGGAAACCCCACGGCTAGTTCGGGACTATGAGGCCCAGGGTGATGATGGCGGCGCCGGTGGCCAGGAGGAAGGCGGTGTCGAACATGCGGCCTCGGACGTGGAGGAGGCCGGCGGCGGTGTCTGAGAGGGTGGCTCGGAGGAGGCCGGCGAGGACCACGCTGCCGGCGAAGATGATGACGCCGTTGCGCCAGTTGTAGAAGGTGAGGACGACGAGACCGGTCGCCGCCACCAGCAGCGACAGGACCAGGGGCCATTCGTTGCGGCGCTGGGCTTCCCCCGCCATCAGCACGTCACGCTCGTCTCGATCGTCCGGCCGCCGCTCATCCGGCCAGGCTCGCTTCGGCCGCTTCGACGACGTTGGTGAGGAGCATCGCGCGGGTCATCGGGCCGATGCCGCCGGGCATCGGGGCGATCCACGCGGCCTGCTCACGGGCGGCCTCCTCGATGTCGCCGACGATCTTGCCCTCAGCGTTCCGGCTGGTGCCGACGTCGAGGAGTACGGCGCCCGGCTTCACCATGTCGGCGGTGATCAGGCCGGCCGAACCGGCGGCGGCGATCACGATGTCGCCCGTACGGACGACCGCGGCGAGGTCGGTGGTGCCGGTGTGGCACTGGGTCACGGTCGCGTTCTCGCTCCGCCGGGTGAACAGCAGCCCCATCGGCCGGCCAGCGGTGACGCCGCGGCCGACAACGACCACGTGGGCTCCGGCGATCGGTACGTCGTACCGCCGCAGGATCTCCACACAGCCCTTCGGCGTGCACGGCAGCGGACCGTCCTGGCCGAGGACGAGCTTGCCGAGGCTGACCGGGTGCAGGCCGTCGGCGTCCTTGACCGGGTCGATCAGGCCGAGGATCTCGTTCGTGTCGACGTGCTTGGGGAGCGGCAGTTGGACGATGAAGCCGGTGCAGTCCGGGTTCTCGTTGAGCTCGCGGACCTTCGTGGCGATCTCGTCCTGGGTCGCGGTCGCCGGCAGCTCGACCTGGATCGACGAGATCCCGACCGCCGCGCAGTCGCGGTGCTTACCCGCCACGTACGCCCGGCTGCCCGGGTCGTCCCCGACCAGGATCGTGCCGAGCCCGGGTACTACGCCCTGCTCGGCCAGCTTCGCGACCCGGACCTTCAACTCGTCCTTGATCGCCGCCGCCGTCGCCTTACCGTCCAGAATCTGCGCCGTCACGCCACCAGAGTCTGCCATGCGCGCACTCGCTCCCCGCATCCCAGCCCCTGGTGGCGTTGGATGCGGACCGCCAGGCCATCACAATCAGCGCTCGGCCGGGCTGCCACGCGGGGCGCCCGGCCGAGCTGTCGAATTGTGATGGCCTGGCGGTTCGTCAGCTGACCAGGTTGTAGACGGTGGTGTTGCCGACGGTGGTGGCGGTGTAGTTGGCGGTGACCCAGGCTTGGATCTCGGAGGCTGCGGATGAGTTGCCGCCGCCTCCGCCTTGGCCGCCGGAGATGTAGTAGGCGATCTTGCCTTCGGCGACCCATTCCTTGAACTGGGCCGGGGTAGGCGCGTCGTCGGTGCCGCTGAAGCCGCCGATGGCGATGACGGGCTTGCCGGTGGCGAGCTCGAGCGAGGCCGCCGACTGGGAACCGCTGGTGGCGGCGGCCCAGGTCGTGGTCGTCTTCTCCAGCAAAGCAGTCAGCTCACTGCTGGCCGAGGAATCCCCACCCATCCCGCCGCCTTGAGCCGACTCCGTCTCGGATGAGGAGCCGGTCGTCCCGACCGAGCCCGAGCCGGTCGTGCTTGAGCCCGTGGTTCCCGAGCCGGCGATGCCCTGGGTGGAGCCGGAGCGGCTTGGTGGGGTTCCGCCCGAGCCGCCGGTGCCGCCGCCGCCCATTGCGCTGTTGCTGGGGCCTGACGTCGGGATCGACCCGTTGTGGGTATGCGATGCAGTCGACACCGCGTACGCCGTACTCCCCAGCCCAAGCGACACCACCAACGCCAGCACCACAGCCGGCACCAGCCGCCGCACCCGACGACTACCGACCACGAGCACTGCACCAATCAAACCAACCGCGAGTACGACGTACTTCACCCACGGCACGAAGTCCGCGGTCCGGGCGAGCAACACGTAGTCCCACGCGCCCGTCGCCAGCACCATCGCAGCCAACGTCACCCGCGCCGCCAGCGAAGCCCGCTGCTGCCAAGCGATCCGAACCCCCATCGCCACCAGCCCGGCGATCGCCGGCGCCAGCGCGACCGCGTAGTACGGATGAACGGTCCCACTCATGAAGCTGAAGACCAGCGCGGTCACGATCAGCCAACCGCCGAACAGCACCAGCCCGGCCCGGACAAGTGAGGTCCGCGGTGCACGACGCGTCAGCCACAACCCACCGACCAGCGCGATCAACGCCGCAGGCAACAACCAAGAGATCTCGGTACCGAACGCGTCACCGAACATCCGCGTGATCCCCGCGCTCCCACCAAATCCGGTGTTCCCGCCGCCGCCTCCGCCACCACCGTTGCCCGAACCGCCCAACAGCCGCCCGAGCCCGTTGTAGCCGAGCGCAAGCTCCAGCAGCGAGTTGTTGGTAGATCCACCGATGTACGGGCGACTGGACGCGGGCCACAGTTCCACCAGCGCGACGTACCAACCGGCACTCACGGTCACCGCACCCAAGGCACCGAACAGATGCAGCAACCGTCGCCGCACCGACGTCGGCGCCGCGATCAGATACACCAGCGCGAACGCCGGCAGCACCAGGAACGCCTGCCCCATCTTGGTCAGGAACGCGAACCCGATTGCCACCCCCGCCAGCGCCAGCCACCGGGCCGACGCCTTCTCCAGCGAACGTACGACGAAGTACGCCGCCACCACTATCAGCAGCACGAGCAGCGCATCGGGGTTGTTGAACCGGAACATCAGTACGGCGACCGGCGTCAACGCCAGCGCGGACCCGGCGATCAGCCCGGCCACCGGACCGGACACGCGCTTCACGGTCAGATAGAGCAGCCCGACGGCGGCGATCCCCATCAGCGCTTGCGGAGCCAGCACAGTGAAGCTGTTGAACCCGAAGACCCGCGCGAACGCGGTCGCGACCCAGAGCGCGGCCGGTGGTTTGTCGACCGTGATCGCGTTGCCCGCGTCGAGCGAGCCGAACAGCCAGGCCTTCCAGCTTTGTGTCCCCGCCAGCTCGGCCGCGGCGTAGAAGCTGTTGCCGTACCCGGAGGCGGTCAAGTTCCACAGGTAGAGGAAGGCCGTGCCGATCAGCAGTGAGAGCGCGGCCGGTCGAACATACGCCGCCTGTTCAGCCGGCCCACGCATGAGCCGCGGGAGCCGGCCCGGTGGTCGCGCCGGCGGGTCGGCACTGAGCGGCTCGGCGGTGGTGCGGGGTCGATCGAGCACGGTCGTCATCGGTCTTCTCCAGTCCGTTCGAGAGGTTCCACTCGAACGATGACAAGCCGGACTCCCACCACCCTGGACGTGCGCTGGGAGCTTCCTGTGAGCCCATCCGGGAATGCGCACTCGCTTGCCCCGGTTGAGGCAGATAGTTTATTCTTGAACTACCCGAGCAAGGAGAAGCCCATGCCCGCCGTGACCGTCAGTGACATCACTGTGCTGCCCCGCGTTCATCAGCCGGATCCGGCCGTCGCGCAGGAGCGGGCGGTGAAGTCGGTGACCTCCGCCCCGAGTGGATACGAAGGTGAGGGGTTCCCGGTGCGGCGCGCGTTCGCGGGCGTGGATCTGCGTGATCTGGACCCGTTCATTCACATGGACCAGATGGGTGAGGTCGAGTACGCGCCGGGTGAGCCGAAAGGGACGCCGTGGCACCCGCACCGTGGGTTCGAGACCGTCACCTACATGCTCGACGGGATCATGGAGCACCAGGACTCCAACGGCGGCGGCGGTGTCATCTCCAACGGCGACACGCAGTGGATGACTGCCGGAAGCGGGCTTCTGCACATCGAGACCCCGCCAGAGCACCTGGTGCTGAGCGGCGGCCTGTTCCACGGCATCCAGCTCTGGGTGAACCTGCCGAAGGCGCAGAAGTGGGCGCCGCCGCGCTACCAGGACATCCGTGGCGGTGACTCGGCCCTGCTGTCCACCGCGGACGGCGGCGCGCTGATCCGCGTGATCGCGGGCTCGGTCGACGGCCACGACGGCCCCGGCTCGACTCACACCCCGATCACCTTGGTGCACGCGACCGTCAGCCCGGGTGCCGAGCTCGTGCTCCCGTGGCAGCCGGACTACAACGCGCTCGTCTACGTCCTCGCGGGTCAGGGCACCGTCGGCGCCGAGCGCCGGCCGATCCGCAAGGGTCAGCTCGCCGCGTTCGGCCCCGGCGACACGATCCGTACGGCGGCCAGTACGACGCAGTCGCAGGCCGAACCCAACCTCGACGTCCTCGTCCTCGGCGGCCGCCCGATTCGCGAGCCTGTCGCGATGGCCGGACCGTTCGTGATGAACACGCGCGCCGAGGTCATCCAGGCCTTCGAGGACTTCCAGGCCGGCAAGCTCGGAACCATCCCGGCGGTCCACGGTGCGCCGACGGAGCTGCGCAGTACCGAGTAGGTCTGACCTGGACAACCTGAAGCCCCGGTTCTACCTTAAAAACAAGGGGATCGGGGTTTCAGGGGGGCAACATGTCGCGTTTCCGTAAGCCGGCGCGGGGCGCGCCCGCAGTGGCGCTGGCGAGCAGGCCGACGACACCGTTCCCGGCCTCGGTTCCCTTGCCGGTCGACTTCCAGCCCGACGGCATCGCCACCGGCCCGAAGGACACGTTCTACGTGGGATCGCTGACCAGCGGTGACATCTATCGAGGAAGCCTGCGGACCGGTGCCGGGCAGATCTTCGTCCACGCGCCGCCGGGCCGGGCAGCCGTCGGGATGCGGGTCGGGCGGTCCGCCAAGCGGCTCTGGGTCGCCGGCGGTGCCACTGGACACGCGTTCGTGTACAGCACCAACGGCGGTTCGACGGTCGCGGACCTGAGGCTGACCCGCACCACCAACACCTTGATCAACGACGTCACGGTGACCGGCAACGCCGCCTACTTCACCGATACGTTCAAGCCGGTGGTCTACAAGATCCCGATCGGCCCTCGCGGTTGGATCGGCGCACCGCGGACCGTGCGGCTGAGCGGACCGGCCGCGGTGATGGACGACAGCCCGAACCTGAACGGCATCGACGCCACCCGCGACGGCAGACGGCTGATTCTCGCCCACTCCTCCCGCGCCACGCTGTACCTGGTCGACCCGGCAACCGGCGCCAGCCGGGCCATCGACATCACCGGCGGGGAGCTCACTGCTGGTGCGCCGGGCGGCATCCTGCTGGACGGCAGGACCTTGTGGGTCGTGGAGAACTTCGCGAACCGCCTGGTCAGGGTGAAACTCAGCCGCGACCTGACCAGGGGCCGCATCACCGAGGTCGTCACCGACGACCTGTTCCGGATGCCGACCACGATCGCGGAGGACGGCCACCGGCTCGCGCTGGTCAACGGGCGCCGCGACCTCGGGACCCCGCCGCCGTTCGGGCCCGGCGCTCCGCCCGGTACCGACTTCGACGTGGTCCAACTCGGCAAGTCCTGATCAGCCCTCCGGGTAGAAGAGGAACAGGGTGCACCCCTGCGCTGACTGAGGTACGTGCGACGACCCGGCCGGGCAATGGATGAACGAGCCGGCCGGGTAGTCGCGGGTCCCGTCGTTGAAGACGCCGTCGACGACGTACACCTCCTCCGGCCCGGGCTCGTGGACGTCTATGCCCTCCCAGCTGGAGCCGGGGTCCATCTCGAGCACATGGGCCGTGGCGACGCCGCCGGACCACAGCGACCGCAGCCTGATGCCGGGGAAGAGTTCGCGCACGGGTACGTCGGCGACGGACGCCGACTCGAAGGTCTGCATGCCTCGATCATGCAGTTTTCCACAGGCTTGTCCCCAGTGTCTGGATAGTCCTGATCAGGTACTTTTCTGCCATGGACCAGCATCGTGTCGTCGCGCTCGTGACGGCACCGCAGGCGAGCTTCGAACTGGGGTGCGCGGCGGCGGTGTTCCGCACCGAGCGCTACCGCTTCAGCGTGTGCACCGAACGGCCCGGCCCGATCCGGACCACCGAGGGCTTCGACATGCTGGTCACCTCCGGGCTGCGTGCCCTCGACCGGGCCGACACGATCATCGTCCCCGGCTGGCTGCCGATCGGCCGTGAGCCGTCTTCCGTCGTACTGCGCGCGCTCGGCCGGGCGCATCGGCGGGGAGCTCGCCTGGTCAGCATCTGCTCGGGGGCGTACGCGCTGGCCGCGACCGGCCTGCTCGATGGCCGCCGGATCACCACCCACTGGCGGTACGCCGACGAGCTGCAGCGCAGCTTCCCCGCTGTGCAGGTGGATCCCGACGTGCTCTACATCGACCACGGTGACATCGCGACGAGCGGCGGCTCCGGCACCGGGATCGACCTGTGCCTCCAACTCGTCCGCAACGACCACGGCGCCGCGTACGCCGCTCAGGTCGCCCGACGGATGGTGATGCCGCCGCATCGCGAGGGTGGTCAGGTGCAGTACCGGACCGAGGCCCCACAGTCCACCCAGTCACTGGGCGGCATACTCGACTGGGCCACCGACAACCTCGCCGAGCCGATCACCGTCGACGACCTCGCGGCCAGGCTCAACGTCTCACCGCGGACGCTCGCCCGCCGCTTCGACGAGCAACTCGGTACGGCGCCCGGACAATGGCTGCTCGCCCAGCGCATCGCCAGAACCCGAGTCCTGCTGGAGGAAACCGACCTCCCGGTCGACACGATCGCCACCCGCGTCGGCCTGTCGTCGGCCACCAACCTGCGCCGCCGCTTCCGCACCGCCCTGCGAACGACCCCCAGCGCCTACCGGCGCGCCTTCCGCGCTCAGAAGTCCCCGATGAAGTCCCCGGAGTTGTCGAGGTCGATGTAGTAGGCGATGCGCGGGTCGTCCGGATCCGCTCCGTACGTCTCGACGAAACGGCGAGCGGCCGACGATCCGCCGTACTGGGGATTTGAGCTCGCCGCGGAGGCTCTTGAACATCAGCGCGAGATCGACGTACCGATCTCCGGCGCCGAGTCGGCTGAGGTCGAGAATGCCGGTTCGCTGGTCAGCAGCCAGTTGTTGCCGCGATCAACGATCCGCGGACAGGGGAACCCGGTCGCACCGAGCCAAGCGAGCCGGTCCGCCTCGGCGTCGATCCCCGGTCCGGCCTTGTAGTAAAGGCGTTCCGGCCCACGATCGAGCCGTACGACGGTCGCCGCGGAGTTCCCGAGGTGGATCGGCTCGGCGCCGGAAGCGCCGAACCGATCCACCAGAGCGTCAAGATCCACTCACCGAAGATTACGGTGCAACGCCGAGATCAGCTCCCCATTTGCGGTATCACCGTCGAGCGACCAGATCATCGCGCCGCCGAGATCGCGGTGCGAGATGTACTGCGCCTTGCGCTTCATCTCGACCGGGTCGTCCCAGGTCCAGAACGTCGTACCGTCGAACAGCCAGGCGAATCCGGCCTTGTTGTCCCGGTAGACGGTGTAGTTGGACAGGGTCGCCTTGAGGTAGCGGTAGTCCTCGGTACCGGCCTCGAACGTCGCCGGTGCGGGACCGGTCGACGGCTGGAACAGGCCGTTGTTCTGGTTCGTCACGCCGGTCCAGCCGTGGGAGTAGAACGGCACGCCCATCACCAGCTTGCTCCGCGGCGCACCGCGGGACAGGTAGGCGTCGATCGTCACCTGCGAGCTGAACTCCGGCGTGGTCGGATCGGCCTTCGGTCCGTCGATCGCCGACTGCTGGTTCGTCAGTTGTTCCCAGGGGCCGTGGTAGTCGTAGCCCTGCGTCGTACCGAAGGTCAGGTCCTTGAACAGTTTGCGGACCTCGAAGCCGTTGTCGATCATCGTCGGGTTCGCCGGCAGGAACGCGGTCAGGTTGTAGCGACCGGGCCGGGACAGCCGGTCCAACTGCGTGCGGTACTCGTGCACGAGGGCGGTGAAGTTCTGCTTGTCCTCGGGCCGGATCACGTTGCCCGGATTGCCTTCGCTGCCGGGCCACTCCCAGTCGAGGTCGATCCCGTCGAAGATCCCCTTCGCCGCGCCCGCGGGCAGGCCGGGCAGGTTGCCCTTCAGCCACATGTCCAGGCACGACTTCACGTGCGCGGCTCGCGACGCCGGAGTGAGGGCGGCGTCGGAGAAGGTGGCCGAGCCGGTCCAGCCGCCGAGCGAGATGCTGATGTGCAGCTTCGGGTACTTCTGCTTCAACTGCTTGAGCTGGTTGAGATTGCCGTTGAGCACCTGCCCGGGTGCGTCGGCCGTGCCGTTGACGCTCTGCTCGGCGGTGAACGGCCGCTGGTAGTCGGCCCACGGGTCGCTGCTCACGCAGTTCCCCTGTGCGTCGACGAATCCGAACGCGTAGTTGATCTGGGTCAGCCGGGCCGCCGACCCGTTCTTGACCAGATCGCTGACCAGGAAGTTCCGGGCGTACCCACTCCAGTTGGTGTAGTACCCCACCACGCGCTTGTCGCTGCCGTGTGCTTCGGCCGGTACGGCGGAGACCCCCGCCAGCACCACCGCGGACGCCACCAGCAACCCCACGCTCCGACGTTTCATTTGCAACCCCCATCGGGCGGTCCAAGGGACGAATTGCGCACACAGTAGGCCGGTTCCGTGGACTTACACAATGTCTCTGCAAAAACTAGTCTGGGGTGGTGATCAGACCTGCGACCGAGTCCGATGCCGAGGCAGTCACGGCGATCGCCCAAGCGGCGTTCGAGCACTACATCCCGCGGATCGGGCTTCCGCCGGTCCCGATGCTGGTCGACTACCCGGCCGTCATCCGGTCCGGCAAGGTCTGGGTCGCGGTCGTGGACGCGGTGGTCGCCGGTTTCGTGCTGCTCGAGGACAAGCCGGATGCGCTGCTGCTCGACGTACTCGCGGTCTCCCCAACCGCCCAGGGACGCGGCCTCGGGGCCGCGTTGCTGGCGTTCACCGAAGCCCAGGCGCGCGCCCGCGGCTACGCGGCGATCGTTCTCTACACGAACGCGGCGATGACCGAGAACCTCGCCTACTACCCGCGGCACGGGTACGTCGAGACCGGCCGGGAGACCGTCGGCGACCGGCACCGCGTCTTCTTCCGGAAGAGCCTCACGTAGGGTCCCGGTATGACGAGTGTGCGTGAGGATCTGGCGCCGTCCGGCGTACTGCGGGCGTTCATCAACCTGGGGAATCCGGTGCTGGCGCAGGGGACGCCGGAGGAGCCGGCCGGGGTGACCGTCGATATCGCACGCGAGCTGGCCCGGCGGCTCGAGGTGCCGGTGGAACTGGTCTGTTTCGACGCGGCCCGGAAGTCCTTCGAGGCGATGACGACCGGTCAGGCCGACATCTGCTTCCTCGCGATCGACCCGGCGCGTGCGGGTGAGGTCGCGTTCACCGAGCCGTACGTCGTGATCGAAGGCGTCTTCGCCGTTCCGGCCGGGTCCGGGCTGACCACGGTCGCCGAGGTGGATGCTCCTGGTGTCCGGATCGGCGTGCGGAAGGGGTCGGCGTACGACTTGTACCTGACCCGCGAGTTGCGGCAGGCAACGGTTGTCCGGAGTGACGAAGGTGTCGACGTGTTCCTGGCCGAAGGGCTGGAGGCAACGGCCGGGGTTCGGCAGCCGATCACCCAGTTCGTGGCCGAGAACCCCGGGGTCCGGCTGATCGACGAGCGATTCATGGAGATTCGGCAGGCCGTCGGTACGACCAAGACGCGCAGTTCCGAGACCGTTGCCTACCTCCACGGTGTGGTCGAGGAGCTCAAGGCGAGCGGCTTCGTCGCCGAATCCCTGATCCGCTCGAACCAACCCGACGCCGCCGTCGCCCCGCCCGCCTGATGCCGTTGCCCTAACGGGCAGTGAGCAGGCAACGCTGGACGTTCTCGTCGGCCGCGACGACCGAGGAGACGCCGCTGCCCCTGCTCGGGGTTCGCTACCAGCCGGTGGTGGACAGCCACAACACGGCTGAGCGCAAGCCGGTCACCGTGCTGCCGGTGCTGATCGACGCCCAGCCGGGTGCGACGGTGCCGGGGATCAAGAAGCTGGAGATCCAGGTCTCCGTCGACGGCGGCAAGACCTGGCACCCGGCCGGCGTCGTGCCGTCCGGTCACGGCACCTACAAGGCGATCTTCGCGACCCCCAAGGGCACCACGATCTCCCTCAAGTCCCACCTGCTAGACGCCACAGGCAACACCACAGACCTAACAGTCGTCAACGCCTACCCCCTCCGATAAAAGCCCGCGTGCCCCGGGCTCCGCCCGGGGCACGCGGTAACAGAAGAGCCGAGGAGCCGCGAGGGGCGCTGCGATGGTTGCTGCAGCGTGCGGCTTCTCCAACTAACCCGCGCCCCGGGCGAAGCCCGGGGCGCGGTTCTGGTTTTGTTTTTGGTGGGGTCAGCCCAGAAGCTTGAGGGCGGCTACCGCGTCGCGTTCTTCGGCGAGTTCGGTGGTGCTGGCGTCGATTCGGGTTCGGGAGAAGTCGTTGATGTCCAGGCCCTGGACGATCTCCCAGTTGCCGTCCTTGGTGGTGACGGGGAAGGAGGAGATCAGCCCCTCGGGGACGCCGTACGAACCGTCGGACACGACCGCCATCGAGAGCCAGTCGCCGTCGGCCGAGCCGCGCAGCCAGTCGCGGGTGTGGTCGATGGTGGCGGCCGCGGCGGACGCCGCCGACGACGCGCCGCGCGCCTCGATGATCGCGGCGCCGCGCTTCTGCACGGTCGGGATGAAGTCGTTCTCCAGCCACGCAGTGCCTTCAGGGTCGTTCGCCACCAATTCGGCCGCGTTCTTGCCCGCCACCTCGGCGTGGAAGATGTCCGGGTACTGGGTCGCGGAGTGGTTGCCCCAGATCGTCACCTTCTTCAGGTCGGTGACGTGCGTACCGGTCTTCTTCGCCAGTTGCGCGAGCGCGCGGTTGTGGTCCAGCCGGGTCAGCGCGGCGAACCGCTCGGCCGGGATGTCCGGCGCGTTGCTCTTCGCGATCAGCGCGTTCGTGTTGGCCGGGTTGCCGGTCACGGTGATCCGGATGTCGTCCGCGGCGTGCTCGTTCAGCGCCTTGCCCTGGACGGTGAAGATCGCGCCGTTCGCCTCCAGCAGGTCGCCTCGCTCCATGCCCTTGGTCCGCGGCCGTGCACCCACCAGGAGCGCGACGTTGGCACCGTCGAAGATGACGTTCGGGTCGTCGCCGATCTCCACACCCGCCAGCGTCGGGAAGGCGGAGTCGTCGAGCTCCATCACGACGCCCTCGAGCGCCTTCAGTGCCGGGGTGATCTCCAGCAGCCGGAGCTCGACCGGCGTGTCCGGCCCGAGCAGTGCGCCGCTCGCGATCCGGAACAGCAGGCTGTAGCCGATCTGACCAGCGGCCCCGGTAACGGCCACCTTCACCGGTGTAGTGCTCACGACACGCTCCTCGAACTCATTTGACTGTGTGCTTCGGACGCTAGCAAGCCGCGCGCCCAACCCCAACGCTGGGGGCGGACCGAATTGCTCACATCCCGATGCATCATTCACCGACCGGCCATCCGGCGTACGTGGGGCCGCCGCTGCTGTGCTTGAGGGTTTCTCACAATTCCTGATTTGTAAGGAGACTTTCATGAAGCGATTGGTCCCGGTCGCTGTTTCGGCGCTCGCCCTCGCTGCCTCGTTCCTGGTCCCGCAGCCCCAGACCGTCGAAGCCGGCAACCACGACGACTTCGTCATCGTCGGGCACCGAGGGGCTTCCGGATACCGGCCCGAGCACACGCTGGCGTCGTACGAGCTGGCGGCGCGGATGGGCGCCGACTACATCGAGCCCGACCTGGTCACCACCAAGGACCGCGTCCTGGTCGCCCGGCACGAGCCGGAGATCGGCGGTACGACGGACGTCGCGGCGCACCCGGAGTTCGCCGGGCGGAAGAAGACCAAGCTGCTCGACGGGGTCGCGGTCACCGGCTGGTTCACCGAGGACTTCACGCTGGCCGAGCTGAAGACGCTGCGTGCCAAGGAGCGGATCCCGGCGATCCGGCAGCACAACACGGTGTTCGACGGGCATTACCAGATCCCGACGTTCCAGGAAGTGATCGACCTCAGCCGCCGCCTCTCCAAGGAGCTCGGCCGCCCGATCGGGATCTACCCGGAGACCAAGCACCCGACCTACTTCCAGCAGCAGGGCCTGGCGCTCGAGCCCGAGCTGGTCAAGGTCCTGAACCGCAACGGCCTGAACCGTAAGGACGCCAAGGTGTTCGTGCAGTCCTTCGAGGTATCCAACCTGAAGGCCCTGCACCCGCAGCTCCGGGTCCCGCTGGTCCAGCTGACGAGCTCGGCCGGCGCGCCGTACGACTTCGTCGCGTCCGGCGACAAGCGCACGTACGCCGACATCGTGAGCGCCGCCGGGCTTCGTGAGGTCGCGAAGTACGCCGACGGCCTCGGTCCCTCGAAGGATCAGGTCATCCCGCTCGACGCGACCGGCAAGCTCGGCAAGCCGACCAGCCTGGTCGCCGACGCGCACCGGGCCGGCCTGGTCGTCCACCCGTACACCTTCCGGGTCGAGAACTCCTTCCTCCCGGCCGACTTCGACAGCTCCGCGGTGCAGACCGACTCGGGCAATCTGTTCGGCGAGATCGCGGCGTACCGCAAGGCCGGGATCGACGGGCTGTTCACCGACAACACCGACATCGCGGTGGCGCAGGAGCGGGAGGCGCGCTAGCTGAAAGGATGGGTGGGTGGAACGCAAGGTCGAGTCCGGGACCGCGACTGTCGAGGCGGCGGCTGATGGCACCTTCGTGCTCCGGGTCGACGGGTCCCTGCAGTCACAGGTCGACCTTGCGGATCCCACCCACCTGGCCTTCGAGTACATGCGCCGGATCGGTGACGTCGTGGACGCCTTCGCGCCGCGACGTCAGCCGGTCGCCGTCGTGCACGTGGGCGGCGCGGCGCTCAGCCTGCCGCGGTACGTCGCCACGACGCGTCCCCGCTCCCGGCAGATCGTCCTCGAACCGGACGAGGACCTGACCGAGTTCGTCCGCGAGGCGCTCCCGCTGCCGAAGCGCTCCGGGATCAAGGTGCGCGGCGTCACCGGCCGGGCCGGGATCACCGAGCTGTACGACGACTCGATGGACCTGATGATCCTGGACGCGTTCGAGAACGAGGCCGTCCCGGCGAACCTGGTGACCACCGAGTTCTTCGCCGAGTGCGCGCGCGTCCTCCGGCCGACCGGCGTACTGGTGGCGAACCTGATCGACGGATCCGCCGGCCTGCCGTTCATCCGCCGTACGGCGGCGACCGTGTGGACCGTGATCGGCGACGGCGTCCTACTCGCGGAGCGGAAAGTCCTGCGGGGCAAGGGATTCGGGAACGTCATCCTGGTCGCGTCACGCCGGCCCGTCCCCGATCTCACCGCGGCCGGCCGTCGGGCTCAGCCGCCGTACGACGTGATGCCGCTGGCTGACCTGGCCGGGAAGGCGGAGCCGCTCACCGACGCCGAGGGTTTCGTCACGCCGCCCGCGCCGCCCGGTACCTTCCGGAGCTGAGCCGGTCGAGCGCTTGCGCGACCGCCGCTCGCTCGGTGCGTGTCGCGCCGACCGCGTGGACGAGGTGGTCGAGGCGATCCCGTCGGGCCAGCCGAGTGCCCTGGAACCACGCCTGGATGGTGGCCCGGGGGATGCCGGTGAGCTGCTCCAACGCCCGCAGCGACCGCGGGCGGGCGAGTGCGGACAGCGCGCTGCCCAGGTCTTCCAGGGTCTCGGTGGTCTGCAGCAGTTCGACGATGTCCTGGGGGTCGCGGCTCGCGGACTCCCAGTGCCGCCGCCAGACCGGCAGGAGGTCGGCGGCCACTCCGCAACCGGTCAGGAAGGCGGCGGTGACCTCCCAGGTCGGCAGCCGGTTGCCGCTCGCCGCGCGCACCAGGTGGGCGTGCGAGTAGTGCGCCTGTTCGGCCAGTTCGCGATACGTCAGGCCGGAATGCCGTCGTACTCGCTGCAACGCGGCGGCCAGGGCCTCTATATCCTGCACGTGATCGAACATAACTCAACATGATCAAACAGATCAAGTGACAGGGGTCAAGTTACGATTGGGCCATGTCTGCCGCGAGGGTTGCCGCTCTGACCTATTACCCGGTGAAGGGCCTGTCCGGCGTGTCCGTCGACCGGGCCGAGGTCGGACCAGCCGGCCTGCGCGACGACCGGAGCTTCATGCTCGTCGAGCCGGACGGTACGTTCCTCAGTCAGCGCAGCCTGCCCGCGATGGCGTCGCTGCGCGCCGAGATCGCCGGCGAGGCGCTCCGGCTGTCCGGTCCCGGCGCCCCGGATCTCGAGATCCCGATCCAGTACGACGGCAAGCGGCGCGACGTCAGCCTGTTCGGGAAGTGGTTCGGCCAGGGCGTTGTCCAGGACCCGGCCGCCGACGAGTGGTTCACCGACCGCCTCGGCAAGCCGGCCGCGCTGGTCCGGGTGACCCCCGAGCACGATCGGCCCGGCTGGGGTGTGCACCGGGGTCAGACCGGGTTCGGCGATGCGCACGCGCTCATGATCGCGTCCATGTCCTCGCTGGACGGACTGAACGAGCGGATCGTCGAGCGTGGCGGTGACGCCATCCCGATCAACCGCTTCCGGCCGAACATCGTCGTGGCCGGCTGGTCCGAGCCGCACACCGAGGACAAGGTGCTGCGGATGTCCGCGGGTTCGGTCGAGATCGGGTACTCGGCGCGTTCGATCCGGTGCGCGGTCCCGACCGTGGACCAGGCGACCGGCGAGAAGTGTGGTCCCGAGCCGACCCGGACGCTGGCGTCGTACCGGCGGCAGCCCGACTACGGCGGCGGGGTCAGCTTCGGGATGAAGGCCGCGGTGCTTGCCGAGGGCACCATTTCGGTCGGCGATGAGATCGTGGTCCACGAATGGATCCCGGCCGGAACCGATCCGGCGCCCGACCGCCGGTAGCTTCCTGAGGTGGACCGCACACGCGATGAACTAGCAGGCGACCCGGTATCGACCTGTGACCGCCTTGTAGGTGCAGGTGTCGAAGGTCTTCCCGGCCGGCGTCTGGAACCGGGCGGTGTCGCCGGTGTTGTTCCAGATGTAGTTGCCCTGGTTCCAGTACAGGGTCAGCGCGCGGTTGCGGTTCTTGCCGGTGCGGACGATCGCCGTCGTCCGGCCGGCGAGCACGTAGCCCCTCGGGAAGACGAAGACATGGTTCGCCACGTCGAGCACGCGGAAGCCGGACAGGTTGATCGGCCGCGTACTGATGTTGCGGATGGTGAAGAACTCCTGGTTCAACTGCGCGTTGGTGCGGACGTCCGTACCGGGCGGGTGCCGGTTCCCCCCGGCGGTCGCACCCGTTAGCCGTCACGCTCCGTGCTCGTCAAGTGCTCAACCAACAGTCGTCGCGACCCCGTGCTCGAGCAGCGTGACGCGGTCCGCCAGACCGGCGTCGGCGAACGCCTTCACGAACTGATCCGGGCCTTCGGTGAAGTGGGCCCAGCCTTCGGTGTGGACGGGCACGATGGTCGCGGAACCGAGGAGGTGGGCGGCCTCGACCGCGGCCTCGGAGGTGAGCGTGAGCGCCGCGCCGTCGAGGAGGGCCGTACGCGCGCCACCCGCGAACAGGACCGCCACGTCGATCGGCCCGAAACGATCGGCGACCTGCTTGACCAGGTCGACCGACGCGTTGTCGCCGGAGACGTACACGGTCGGCAGCCCTTCGCCGCTCAGCACGAACCCGGTGACCACACCCAGGACCGCCTCCGTACCCTCAGGACCGTGCAGTGCGGGTACGCCGGTCACCGTGATCACACCGCCGTCCGGACGCGGCAGCTCGCTCGTCTCCCAGTTCGCCAGACCTCGTACGCCGGGAATCCGGGTGGCCGCTCCTGGAGTCGACAACACGGTCGGTACCGACGGCAGCAGGGCCCGGCCGGCATCGTCCAGGTTGTCCTTGTGCTCGTCGTGCGAGAGCAGGACGACGTCGATCGGACCAAGCTCCGCGGCCGGGATCGCCGGGCCGATCAGCTTGGTCATCACCCGGCCGGGCAATTGGTAGTCCCGGGGCTCGTCGAACGCCGGGTCCGTCAGGAACGTCAGGCCACCGAGACTGAGGACGGCGGTCGGGCCGCCGATGTGCGTGATCTTCATGTCCACGATCCTCGGCTCCGCCCCGCGGATCCACCATTGGCCCGAGAGCCACAGTTCCTGAAGATCGGGCCATACTGTTCCCATGCGTACAGTCGCCGTCCTCGCCTACGACGGGATCAGCCCGTTCCACCTGTCCGTGCCCTGCCTGGTCCTCGGCGATCGACACGTCCCGCCGAGCCGGTACGACGTACTCGTCTGTGCCGAGCAACCGGGATCACTGCGGACGAACGCCGGCTTCGGCGTCACGGTCGACCGCGGGCTCGACGTGATGGACGAGGCCGACGTGGTGGTGCTGCCGAGCTGGGATCCGGGTCGCGAGGCGTCCGCCGTACTGATCGATGCGATCCGGCGGGCGCACGCGCGGGGAGCGACCGTGGTCGGGTTGTGCGTCGGTGCGTTCCTGGTTGCGGCGAGTGGGATCGCGGACGGGCGGGAGGTGGTGACGCATTGGCGCTGGGCGGAGCAGTTGCAGGCGCGGCATCCGGAGCTGACCGTACGGGCGGATGTGCTCTGGTCGGATCTCGGTGATCTCATCACGTCCGCGGGGACGGCGGCGTCACTCGACTGCTGTCTGCATCTGGTGCGCACGCATCATGGCGTCGAGGTGGCCGAGCGGCTGGCCCGGGACATCGTGGTCGCTCCGCATCGCAGTGGTTCGCAGGCGCAGTACATCCCGGTGCCGGTGCCACCGGATCCCAGCGACGACGTGATCGAGAAGGCGATGGTGTGGGCTCGCGCGCGGCTCGATCAGCCCGTGTCACTGGACGAATGGGCGACTGCGGTCGCGATGTCACGGCGTACGTTCACGCGGCAGTTCCGCGCCCGGACCGGAAGCTCCGGGCAGGCCTGGCTGCTGCGCCAGCGGCTGGACCGGGCTCGGCTCCTGCTGGAGACGACCGACCATCCGATCGAGCGGGTCGCCGGGGAGAGCGGCTTCGGCAGCAGCGCGGCGCTACGGCATCACTTCCATGCGGTGCTGGGGACGACGCCGCAGCGGCATCGGCAGGAGTTCGGTGCGCTATAGCACCAGGAGAAGCATGTAGAAGGCCGGTGCGGCGAAGGTGATCAAGAGGATCCAGGCGATCATCCGGTGCCGGGGCTTGTCCCGGCTGAGGGAGGACGCGAAGTAGAGCACGGCGCCTTCCTCGGTGTGCCGGCTCAGCCCCATCCGCCGGGCCTCCTCGGGGCGCGGATCCGGGCGCTCGTCCGACAGCGCGTCCGGCGGAATCCCGAAATGCGCGGGCCGAGCCGGTTCCAGATCATCGCGTTCGCCGAACATCCAGCCTCCCGCAGGTTGGTCGACCATGAGCAGTCTCCCCATGGTCGCACCAACCTCCAGCAGGTCCTACGAGAAATCCGCCACCCACGCAACCCGGGTCTTGCTGGAGCAGATCAGCGGGCACAGGATGCCGCTGTCGTACGGCGATCCCTTGGCCCCGACACCCAGCGTCGTAAGACCGCAGCTGAGGACCGTGCTCTTGCTGCTGCTCATCATCTGGTCGAACGCCTGTTGCGCGGACATGTTGTCACCGCCGGCGCCGGTCTCCGACCCCGAGCTCTTGTTGAGGCTCTTGCCGGACGACGCCCGGTCGCCGGCCTCCCCGCGTGCACCGAGGGTGAGGTTGGGGTCCTGCTTGAGCGGTGCGCATCCGTTGTTGACGCGGGCGTTGTCGATGAGGTTGAACAGCTGCTTCTCGTCGCCCGTCATCTGCCCGTCAACCGGCGGCGGCGCGGTGGTCGTCTGCGTCGGGCGGGGCTGGGTCGTCGAGACCGTGCGGCCCGGGGACGTCGGAGCCGTTGTCGGCGTCGTGGTCGCCCGATCTTTGGTGGGGGTACCGGTCGGGCCATCCGTCGGGGTGGTGCTGGTCGACGGGGTGTCGGTGGGGGTGGCCGTCGGGGTCTGGGTGGGGGTCGCCGTCGGAGGCACCGTGGGTGGGGTGCTCACGCGGGAGCTCGGGGGAGCGACCACCGGCTTCGCGGTCGGGGTGATGTAGGTGTCGTCGGTCCGCGTGACGATCGGGACGGAGGCATCCGCCGGGTCGTTCTGCGGCTGGTGCAGCAGGATCCACGAGATCGGGGTGATCACCAGCAGTACGGACGCGATCCCGATCACGGTCCGCCGGGTCCGCGCGGCCTTCCCAGCTGCCGCAGACCGAGCTGCCGCCCGAGACCCGCCACGCCCCGGACCGGACGAACCACGCCCGTCGGCCCCGGACCCGCCACGTTCCGGCCCACCAGAGCCCGAGCCACCACGTCCACCGGCCGCACCGTTGGAGCGGGCCGCACTCGAGGAGCCGATCGTCCCGGTGGAGTCCATCGCGCTCGCGGAGGCGGCCGAGCCTATCCCGACCGACGCGGCGGAGCCGCTCGCAGTCATACCGTCGCCAGTCGTGCCAGTTGCCGGCGCAGTTGTCGAGCCGTACGCCGACTCGGCGCCGACCGCGCCAGCAGTCGAGCCACCCAGCAGAGCCCAGTCATCGGCCGCGCCGGCCGACTGCGAGTCCGCCGTACTAGCGCGCCGCGCCGACCACGCGCCCGCGGTGTCGCCTAGCCCAGAGGACTGCGGCTCACCGCTCGCGCGGCGGGTGGACCAAGTGCCGGCTGTGTCACCGAGGCCGGCAGACTGCGGGTCTGGCGTGCTGGCACGCCGGGAGGACCAGGTGTCGCCGAGGCCCGAGGACTGCGGGTCAGCCGCGGCGCGGCGGGAGGACCAGGTGGCGGCGGTGTCGCCGAGGCCCGAGGGGCGGGTCTCGGTGGCGGGCGGCGCGTCTGTGGTTCCTCGGCTCCGGCGGCCGACTGCTCGGCGGGCTGGGCTGGGAGCAGGAGTGGGGTCGGTGCCGGCGATGGATTGGGCCACCCAGGAGGGGGAGCCCGCCGGGCGGGAGCCCAGGCCTGAGGAGTCCGCGTCCGGCGGGCTGTAGCTGGGCATGGCCGGCCGCGGTGCGTACTGCGGAGTGGCCGGACGGGACTGGGCGTCGGCCCAGAACGGGGATTCGTTGGCGGCACCCGCAGACTGCGCGGTCGCCCAGAACGGGGACTCGTCGCTACCGCGCGGTGCGTACCGGGGTGGTTCGGGCGGGGGCGCTGGCGTGGTGTCAGCCGGAGGAGTGGACCGGTTGCCGGACCGCGACGAGCGCGTGGCGGCGCGGGTCGCCTTCCTGCGTGGCTTGTACCGGCTGTTGCCGGAGTCGGACATTATTTCGTTGTTCCCTTCACTGTCTCGCCCCCAAGACGTTCCTTATCACTCATCTCACCGGAGCCCCCCGGGACGGTCCGGCGACATGACAAGGACGGATCTACCCGCAGTGACCGGCCGTGAACCGGCCGGACATTGTGGCCGTGAGACAACATCTCCGCCACACTCGGTGTGTTCGACACAATGACACCCCGGCCTCAGCTGCGACCGAAGTCCTGGACCCAGCTGCCCGGTCCCCAGTCGGACCTGACCTGCCCCGAGTCGTATCCGACGCCGATCGAGGTGAACCGGCAGTTCAGGATGTTCTTGCGGTGGCCGTCGCTCTGCATCCAGGCCGCGACCACCTTCTGTGCGCTGTCGTAGCCGGCCGCGATGTTCTCGCCCCAGCTCGATCCGCGGTACCCGGCGGCCGACATCCGGTCGCCGGGGTCCTGCCCGTCGGGGTTCGTGTGGTCCATGTAGTGCCGGCGGACCATGTCCGACGCGTGCCTGCCGGCGGCCGCGACCAGGCTGCTGTCCAGCCGGAGCGGGCCGCAGCCCTGCTGCTGACGGATCTGGTTGGTGTAGTCGAGCACCTGGCGCTCCTGCGCGCTGGTTCCACCACCACTTGCCGGCGGCTGCTCGGTGTCCCGCGGCGTCGGCTCGGTCGTCCGCGTCTTCGTCGGCGTACTGCTCGACGGCCGCGGCTTGGTCCTCGGCGCATCCGGGGTCCGCTGCGTCGAAGGCCGCACCGTCACGGTCGTCACGCCGACCGTCGGAGCCGTCGGCGTGGTGAGGCTGTTCGCGGGCGTGCCGCTGGTGACCGGGGTGCCCGGCGACGTGGACGTGGAGGTGGCCGCTAACCCGAGAGCCGGAGTACCGACGACGGGAGTGGTCACGCCGTTCGGCAGCGTCTTGGTCACGGTGACACCGGGTACGCCGGCAGTCGTGCCCTCGACCTCGGACGGGCCGGAGTCCTGGCCGGTGTCCTCGGAAACGTTGAGCACCTTGGTGGCGTCCTCGACCGTCGAGTGGTCGCGAGACATCAACCAGAGCACCGGGCCGATGGCGAGCAGTACGGACAGCGCGCTGACGATCGGGCCGATCAGGCCACGGCTCCGTCGAGGAGCACGTCGACTTCCGCGGTGTCGCCGGGGGGTAGGCGAATCCGTCATGGGTGGGCGAATCCTCTTCGTTTTCGTCGTACCGAGTGCTTCGTCGTTCCCCGTGGTTGCTGCCAGGTCCCCCCTGGTCACCGAACAGCGACCTTAACCGATGGGTAAGGTCACCGTTACAGGTTCGCGACGGCTCTTAACGTTCCCCGAAGGTTCTCCGGGAAACGATTAACGACGCGGCTCAGCCGCCGAAGTCCTGCACCCAGCTCCCGTTGCCCCACTCGGGCTTCACCTGGCCGGAGTCGTAGCCGATCCCGATCATCGTGTAGCTGCAGTTGAGGATGTTCTGGCGGTGGCCCGGGCTGTTCATCCAGCCCTTCACGACGGCCGCGGCACTGGAGTAGCCGACGGCGATGTTCTCGGCCATCGCACCGCCCTTGAACCCGGCCGCCTTCATCCGGTCGAACGGGCTGCGGCCGTCCTGGCTGTCGTGCGCGAAGTAGTGCTTGTCGACCATGTCCGCGGCGTGCGCCTCGGCCGCGTTCGTCAGCGCGCTGTTCGTCCGCAGCGCCCCGCAACCGGCCTTGGCCCGCTCTTGGTTGGTGAGGGCAAGCACCTGTGCCTCGGCGGTTCCCGACCCGCCGCCCGGCTTGGTGGTCGGCGGTTTCGACGTCGTGGTGGTGCGGGTCGGTCGCGGCGACGGCTTCGGGGTCCGGGTCCCGTCGCGGCTGGGCTGCGTACTCGATCGGGTCGGCGTCGGCGTCGGGCTCTTCGTCTTGGATCGGGTCGGCGTCGGGGTCGGCGTCGTACGACGAGGTGTGACGGACGGACTGGTCGGCCGGATCGGGGTCACCGGAGTCGTGAGCGGGGCGTCGTCGGACGCCGTGGTGACCGAGGTCACCGGATTCGCCTGGCCGGTGGGCTTGCGGTCACCGGTGTCACGCAGGACGAACCAGCTGATGCCCACCAAGAGGACCAAGGCGGACAACGAGGCGATGAGAGGTCCGGCCACTCCACTGCCAAGTGACCGTTTGTGGTTCGTCATGGTGAGCAGCCTTGCCCAGGTCAGCGCTTGCCCACTCCCGCACGGACCGCACTTCACGAACCTTTGACTATCTCAGCCGTTTGAAACGCACCCTTCAGCGCGATCGGGCGATGACGATGTCCGCGATGACCTTCCAACCCAGGCTCCGGTACAGGCGCAGGCCGTCGATCGAAGCGATCAGGATCCCGCGCTTGGCGCCCTGGGCCGCGGCCGTCTCGACCAGCGAGGCCATCACGGCACTGCCGAGGCCACGCCGCCGGTGCGCCGGGTCGGTCTCGATCCGGTCTGCGACCGCGTCCTCGCCGACCACAGCCATTCGGCCGCTCGACACCACCCCGCCGTGCAGTGTGGCCCGGGTGATGATCAGGTCGGACTCGAGTTCGGTGTGCAGGGCATAGCGCTCGTGCAGTTTCAGGGCAGGCTGCTCCGACAGCTGGATCGTCATCAGCCAGTCCTGGTCCTGCTGGACCTCGAGGCCGAGATCCTCCAGCTGCTCGATCCGGGCCTCTTTGTCGTCGGTGGCCAGCGTGATCCAGCCGGCGCCACGACCACCGCCACCGGCCGAGGCCAGCTCGGCGGCACGCTCGACCCGCTCGGGTTTGTCATCGGCATCCAGTACGACGTACTCCGTGGCGCGGTTCTCCTCACCCGCACGGACGACCAAGATGCCGTCGTTGTCGTCCTCCACTGTGGTCCATCCCCGCGAGACGGACCACCCGGCCTGCCAGCGGCGGACGAGTTCCTCACGATCTCTCACCCGACGATTCAAGCAGTCAGAACCCGCCACGGCGAGGGGAACTTGTGTCGCTTGACACCAACTGGCCGTATTCCGTCGCTTTCGGGCGGTCACCACTACCGCTCCGGCAGCCCCGTCCGCAACCCCACCCACCCCGGCGCCCAGACAAATTCCAGGGGGCTGGCGGGTCAGGGGCGCGGGTCGGTGGCGAGCAGGTCGTAGCCGAGGAGATCCAGGTACTCCCCGTCACGCCGGGGCGAGGCCAGCCGCTCGGTGCTCACCCGGGTGAAGCCGTTGACCTCGGCAACGTGCGCCGACGCGGTGTTGCCCTCGGCAGCGAAGATCGTCAGCCGGCGCCGGCCCAGACCGCCCTCCGCGATCGGCCGGAAGGCGTGGCCGATGACCAGCCCGACCGCGGTCGACATCACCTTGCGGCCGCGCGCCTCGGGGTGCAGCCAGTAGCCGATCTCGCCGACCGTCTTGTCGATCCTGTTGTTGAGATCGAAGGCACTCACGCAGCCGAGCAGCTGATCGGACGCCGCATCGGCGATCGCCCACGACACCCCTTCGCCGTTCGCGAGGTTGTCCTGCCGGGTCCGCATGAACCCCTCGGCGTCGCTCAGCTGGTACGGCGACGGCATGCCGGCCAGCCAGTACTGCGTCCGTTCGTCGTTGCACGCCTCCGCGATCCGTGGCGCGTCCGCCGGCTGGAACGCGCGCAACCGGATCCCGCCGTCCTCGAGCCCCGGCACGGACCACCAGTTGCCCTGCGGCTCGAGGTCGTCGTCCTTCCCGACCGTGGCGATCCACTCGTCCCGCCGGACGTCGCGGGCCAGTCCTCCCTCGGGTACGACGACCACGCCGCGGAACCCGCACTTCCACGCGACCCGGCGCGAGGCCCAGTTGCCGGTGAACGCCCGCCAGATCACCCGGTTCCAGCCGAAGACGTCGAACGCGTACCGCAGTACGAGCTTCACCGCCCGGGTCATCACTCCGGCGCCCCGGGCCCACGGCGCGACCGAGAACCCGATCTCGCCGACCTTGCCCTGCCCGTCGTGCAGATCGACGGTGCCGCTGAAGCGACCGTCGTACTCGATCGCCCAGGCCCAGGAGCCACCGTCGCGCCAGCCCATCGGGACGATCTGGGTCACGAAGGATTCCGCGTTCTGGCGGTCGTACGGCACCGGGATGGTGGTCCAGTGCTGCATGTCCGGGTCCTGGCACATGTCGTAGACGCACTCGATGTCGTCCGTCGTGTGTGCACGAAGGGTCACCACGCCATCGGTCAGAACCGGAACGTCCTCGGGGAATCGCATGCTTCAGCGTGACGCGGTGCGACCGGCGAGGCAACGTCATTTCCCTGACAGCGCCGGGAATCGAGATTAGGCTGGGGGCGTGAACGCAGCCGGAACAGAGCCGTCGCGGGGCCGGGGTGGGCAGCTGGCCGCCCAGCGACAGGCCACGATCGTTGCCGAGGTCAACAGTCGTGGCGCGATCACGGTCGCCGAGCTGGTCGACCGGTTCGGGGTGTCGGACATGACGATCCGGCGCGACCTGGACGCGCTCGACTCCAGCGGGCTACTGCACAAGGTGCACGGTGGTGCCACGTCGGTGGGGCTGCGCAGTGCGCACGAGCCCGGCTTCGACGCCAAGCTGACCCAGGAGTCCGCGGCCAAGCAGGCGATCGCGGCGGAAGCGGCCGGCCGGGTCCAGCCCGACAGCGCGATCGGTATCGGTGCCGGGACGACGACGTACGCGCTGGCTCGTCAACTGCTGCGCGTGGAGAACTTGACAGTTGTCACGAACTCGGCGCGCATCGCCGACGTGTTCCACGGCAACGGCCGCTCGGACCGTACGGTCGTATTGATCGGTGGCATCCGGACTCCGTCCGACGCGTTGGTGGGTCCGATCGCCACCGCTGCGCTGGCGTCGCTGCACCTCGATCTGCTCTTCCTCGGCGCGCACGGCGTCGACGCCGAGCACGGGCTCAGCACGCCGAACCTGATGGAGGCTGAGACGAACCGGTCCTTCATCGCCGCGAGTCGTGAGGTGATCGTGGTCGCCGACCACACCAAGTGGGGGACCGTCGGCCTGAGCACGTTCGCGAACTGGGCCGACCTCGACGTCATCGTCACCGACAGCGGCCTCTCCACCGCCGCCCGCAAAGCCATGCGCGACACCGGGTGTGAGCTCGTCATCGCTTCCTAGCTGAGCCGGGACGCCCCTGCTGAAGGGGTTGCGGCGAGGGCGTTGGGTGCGGTGAAACCGTGCTCTGCAAAGGCCTTCTCGATCGCGGCCAGGACGGACTCGGCCGCGTCTGCGTCGACCAGGGCGATGATGCAGCCGCCGAAACCGCCGCCGGTCATCCGGGCTCCGAGGGCACCGGCCTCGAGGGCGGTGTCGACCGCGACGTCCAGCTCGGGGACGGTGATCTCGAAGTCGTCGCGCAGTGACGCGTGCGACGCGGTGAACAGCGGCCCGACCTCACGGAGCCGGCCGGCGTGCATCAAAGCCACGGCTTCCTCGACCCGGCGGATCTCGGTGACCACGTGCCGGACCCGGCGCCGTACGACGTCGTCGCTCAACCGGGCGAGTGCGTCGTCCAGATCGTCGTACTCGATCGATCGCAGGGCCGGTACGCCGAGCTCGGCCGCGGCCTGTTCACAGCTCTTCCGGCGGGCGGCGTATTCACCGTCGACGTGCCGGTGAGGTGCCTTCACGTCGACGACCAGCAGCGCGAGGCCGTCAGCCGCCGGGTCGAACGGGATCTGGTCGGTCGACATCGCGCGGATGTCGAAGTACAGGGCGTGGCCTTCGGTGCAGCACATCGACGCCATCTGGTCCATCAGTCCGACCGGTGCGCCGACGTACTGGTTCTCGGCCCGCTGCGCGAGCCGGGCGACCTCAGCGGGGTCGACGTCGATGTCGCGCAGGCCGAGCAGGGCCACGGAGGTCGCGCAGAGGAGTGCTGCCGACGACGAGAGGCCGGCGCCGGACGGCAGGTCCGAGTCGACCAGCAGGTTGGCGCCACCGATCGGGTAGCCGGACTCGCGCAGGATCCACGCCGCACCGGCCGGGTACGCCGCCCAGTCGCCGACGGATCCCGGGGTCAGTTCGTCGATGGCGAACTCGGTGATGCCTTTGTGCCCGCTGGACGCGACCCCGATCCGGCCGTCGTCGCGCTTGGACGCGGTCACCACGATCCGGTTCGGCAGGGCGATCGGCAGCACCAGGCCATCGTTGTAGTCGGTGTGCTCGCCGATCAGGTTGACCCGGCCGGGTGCCCGCCAGCTGCCGTCCGGCGCCGTACCGAAAACAGTCTCGAAACTCACGAACCGACCTTCCGCAGGGTCTCGGCCACATCCTCGGGCCGGGTGTCACTGATGAACGCGCCCATGCCGGACTCCGAGCCGGCCAGGTACTTGATCTTGTCGGCGGCCCGGCGGATCGACAACACCTCGAGGTGCAGGTAGCCGAGCTCGCGGTCGGTCCGGACCGGGGCCTGGTGCCAGGCCGCGATGTAGGGCAGCGGATCGCCGTACAGGCCGTCGAGGCGGCCGAGCACCTCGAGGTACAGCTCGGCGAAGTCGTCGCGCTCGCCGACCGACAACTCGTCGATGCCGAACACCTGGCGGTGCGGGTAGAGGTGCACCTCGACCGGCCAGCGGGCTGCCTCGGGCACGAACGCGGTCCAGTTGCCGTTCTCGGCGACGACCCGGGTGCCCTCCTTGCGCTCGGCGGCCAGGACATCGGCGAACAGGTTGCTGCCGGCAACCTCCTGGTGCTGCCGGGCCCGCGCCATCAGGGTGCGCATCCGCGGCGGCAGGAACGGGTAGGCGTAGATCTGGCCGTGCGGGTGGCTGAGCGTCACGCCGATCTCGCGGCCGCGGTTCTCGAACGGGAAGACCAGTTCGACGTCGTCGCGGGCGCCGAGCTCGGCGGTCCGGTCGGCCCAGGTGTCGACCACCAGGCGGGCCTGGCCCTGGGACAGGTTGGTGAACGACTGGTTGTGGTCGCTGGTGAAACAGACCACCTCGGTCCGGCCCGGACCGGCGAAGGAGGGGAACCGGTTCTCGAACACGGCGACGTTGTAGTCGTGGTCCGGGATCTCGGTCGGGTTGCCCGGCTTGCTCGCGCACAGCGGGCACTGGTCGGCCGGCGGCAGGTACGTCCGGGTGTTGCGGTGGGTCGCGTAGGTGATCACGTCACCGGTCAGCGGGTCGGTCCGCAGCTCGACCTGGGGTTGCGGGGCCGGCAGCCCGCGGGTGTCCTCGAGCGGCACCCGGGCCGGGGCATCGGCCGGGTCGTAGTAGATCAGCTCGCGTCCATCGGACAGCAAGGTGTCGGTCCGCCGGGCACCGCGCGGTGTCTTCATCGTGTGACCCTCCCAGGACGTCCGACGTGGACGGCCAGGAATCATCGTAAACCAACAAACTCGAACATGCACCGTGGGACCCGCCACCGCTACAGTTGCTGAATGGACGACTACGCCCAACGAACGCCCTCTCGACAGTCGACGAGAGGGCGCTAGGAACTCCCACCCATGAACGACACCCTGCTCAACATCGTCCTGATTCTCGTCTTCGTGCTGATCGGTGGGGTCTTCGCCGCGGCCGAGATGGCCCTGGTCTCACTGCGCGAGAGCCAGCTCAAGTCACTGTCGCACCGCGGCCGGCGCGGCGAGATCGTGGCCAAGGTGGCCGCCAACCCGAACCGGTTCCTGTCCGCCGTCCAGATCGGCGTGACCCTGATGGGCTTCCTGTCCGCCGCCTTCGGTGGCGCGACACTGGCCGACGGCCTGGCCCCGAAGCTGGAGAACATCGGTCTGCCCGAGTCGGTCGCGAACACCGTCGCCCTGGTGCTGATCACGATCGCCATCTCCTACGTCTCGATCGTGCTCGGTGAGCTCGCCGCCAAGCGACTCGCGCTGCAGCGGGCCGAGACGTTCGCGCTCGGCCTGGCGCCGCTGGTCGACAAGATCGCCTCCGGCGCCCGCCCGGTCATCTGGCTGCTGTCGAAGTCCACCGACCTGGTGGTCCGCGCCCTCGGTGGCGACCCGAACGCGAACCGTGAGGTGATGAGCGACGAGGAGCTCCGCGACCTGGTCTCGGCCCACGAGTCGCTGGGTGAGGAGGAGCGCCGGATCGTCGACGACGTGTTCGAGGCCGGCGGCCGGCAGTTGCGTGAGCTGATGCTGCCGCGCACCGAGGTGGACTTCGTCGACGCGGAGATGCCGGCGTACAAGGCGGTCAAGTTCGCCGCCGAGCGGCCGCACTCGCGCTACCCGGTGATGAACGGCTCGGCCGACGACATCGCCGGCTTCGTGCACGTCCGGGACCTGTTCGACCCGGCGGTCGCTTCGCGCTCGGTCCGGGTCGGCGACCTGGCCCGCGAGGTGCTGATGCTGCCGGACACCGCGAAGCTGCTGCCCACGCTGACCGAGATGCGCCGCCGCTCGACGCACCTGGCCATCGTCCTGGACGAGTACGGCGGCACCGCGGGCATCGTCACGATGGAGGACCTGGTCGAGGAACTCATCGGCGACATCAAGGACGAGTACGACGAGGAGTCCACCGAGACGACGCGGTTGCGCAGCGGCGACATCGAGGTCGACGGCCTGCTCAACCTGGACGACTTCGCCGACGAGACCGGCCTCGAGCTCCCCGACGGCCCGTACGAAACCGTCGGCGGCTTCCTCGCCGCCCAGCTGGGCAAGGTCCCCAGCAAGGGCGACGAGGCCCGGGTCGACAGCCACACCATCACCGTCCTGGAGATGGACGGCCGCCGGGTGGCCCGGGTCCGCATCCACCGGGTCAGGCCGGCTGGGGAAGAACCGGCTCCGGGCGAGGAACCAGCACCCTCCGCCGACTGAGGATCACCACGCCGCCGACCACGTAGCCGAGGCCCTGGAAGACCAAGACCGGAATGATCCCGACGGCATCGCCGAGGAAGCCGGCCGAGGTGATGCCGATCAGGACGGCGATGCTCTCGGTGGCGGTGATGGCGCCGAAGATCCGGCCGCGGGTGCCGTCCTCGGTCAGGTTCTGGAAGACGGTCATCATGCCGGCCACGGTGAACGCGCCGGGCAGGCCGACGATGATCATGCAGGCGAAGGCGGGGATCAGGCTGTCCGAGAGCAGCGGGTAGCAGAACAGCGTCAGGTCGACCGGGCCGAAGAAGAACGCTCCGACACCCCACATTGTTGCTGCAGGCAACCGTGAGCCGATGGCGGCGGCAACCAGGCCGCCGACGATGCCGCCGATCGCCTGCGACGACACGATCAGGCCGTACGCCGTCCCGTCGCCACCGAGCTCGGCACTGACAAAAGGTGCGAACAGCGTGCTCATGATCCCTTCACCGACGCCGGTGACGAGGCAGAAGACGAACAGCAGCCGCATCGCCTGACCCGCGACACACAGCCGCAAACCTTCGGTCCACTCGGCCCGCAGGCGGCGGATCGCCCCGCCCGCCTCCTCGGCCGCGGTCGCGTCGTCGTGCTCGTGCTCGTGCTCGTGCGAGGTCGCGGTGCGGCGGTGCCGCATGCCGACGATCAGCACGACGGCAATCAGAAAGGTGCAGGCATCGGCCAAGGCGAGCAGCGTGAGACCACCGACGGCGGCCAGGACGCCGCCGAGCGCGGCGCCGACCAGGCGGGCGAGGTCACGGATCTGGCTGTTCAATGCATTGGCCGTCACTAGTTGCTTGGAGTCGACCAGCACCGGGACGAGTGACTGCTCGGCCGGGCTGAAGAACTGCTGCAAACAGCTCTGCGCGAGGACGACGCCGTACACGATCCAGATCGCGCTCTCGTCGCGCACCGCCAGCAACGGCAGCAGGACCACCGCGTTCAGGATGTTCGTCACGATCATCGTCTTGCGCCGGTCCCAGCGATCGACGAAGACCCCGGCCAGTGAGCCGAGCAGGACCGGCGGCACGAACGAGGCCAGCAGCAGTCCGCCGGAGGCCAGCGTGGATCCGGTCAGTACGTACACCTGGAACGCGAGTCCGGTCCGCAGCAGCCAGTCACCGATCAGCGAGATCAGCCCGGCGCTCAGCATCAGCCGGTAGTCGCGTTGCCGCGCGAGGATGCCCCACAAGTCCTTCATCGCTACTGCTCCTCAGGGGTGATCGTGACGATCTGGGTGATGGAGACGTGCCGGCTGCCCGGTGGGCGGGTGGACTTGTCGTCGATCGGCCGCTCGTCGACGTACCGCTGCAGCAGGGCATCGATCTGGGTGACGAGCTCGGCCAGTTCGTCGCTGGTCAGGTAGAACCCGCTCTGGCCGATGCCCGAGTTCTCCCGCCAGACCGTGTCCTCGGTGGTGCGGTCCTGCTGCCACTGGCTGAGTCGCTCGAGCGCTCGCTCGGCCAGCAGTTGCTCGAGGACGTCGGCCGCCGCGGCGCCCTCGGGAGTCGAGGCCGCGTCGCGCCACGACTGCGAGGTCGACACCAGTCGCCATGGCCGTTCCCGGTTGTCCTTGCCCGGGGCCGGCTCGACGAAGTCGTACTTCGCCAGCTGCCGCAGGTGATGCGATGCCAACGCCTGGCTGATGCCGAGCCGCCGGGCCGCGTCGGCCGCGGTCATCGGCCCTTCCCGCCCAAGCAGGGACTGCAGGTCCAACCGGACCGGGTGGGCCATCGCCCGAATAGCCAGCGGATCGGCCAGCAGTCGCATCCGCCGCGGATCCTTCTCCAAAGACATGCTTGGAATATGCATCGGCCTGCATCCGATGTCAAGCCATTGCTTGGAATATGCCCAGTGCGACGCCGTACGTGGGCCGAGCATCTGCGCCAGCACCACGAGCGCATCACCGGCCCGGATGCCGACCTCTACCGCGCGGCCGCCGACTTCTCCCTCGAGCGGCCGCGCACCCGCCACCTGCTGGCGACCTGATTCAGCCGGTCTGCTCGCGGATCCACTCGAGACCGGACTCGGCGTGGGCCAGAACCGAGACGTGGCCGAGGCCTGGGTAGAGATCGAGCTTGGCGGTCGGGAGGTGGTCGGCCAGCCATTGCCCGTGGGGACTGGGGATGATGCCGTCGTCGGTGCCGTGGGCGAGGAGCGTCGGGGCGGTGATCTTGGCGAGGTCGCAGCCCCACGGCACTACATAAGAACAGTCGTCGTCGATCAGCCCGTCCGGGCCGTTCGGCATCGACTTGTCACCGGCGACCGAGCCCAGCCAGCCCCACGGTCCGTCGAACATGGCCAGGTCCGCGGCGGTGAACTCCGGGTCGTACTCGACGCCCGAGGTCTCGTGCCGCACCTTCGCGTCTCGCCCCGCGGCTGCCGCCCGGAGTGACGCGAGTCCGGAGGGGATCATGCCGTCGTACCAGTCGAGACCGTCGGCGTCGTACGGCGCGATCGCGGCGAAGGTGGCGACGGCCTCGACCCGCTCGCCGAGGACCGCGGCCGCCCCGAGCGCGTACGACCCGCCGCCGGAGTAGCCCATCAGCGCGAAGCTGCCGACCCCGAGGGCGTCCACGACCCTGGTCAGGTCGGCCGCGACCGAGGCCATCGTGCGTCCGGGGGCCGCGGTCGAGCCGCCGTACCCGGGCCGGTCGAAGCCGATCCACCGGATCCCGAGCCACTCACCGGCCTCGAACAGCGGCTCGGGCGGGACGCCGAGGTTCGGCGTGCCGTGGTGCCAGACGACCGCGAGCCGGCCGTCGTCGCCGGGCGCGCTGTCGTATACGTGCAGGGTCCGGCCGTCCGCCAGCCGGAGGTCCGTCTCGTCCATGTCGCTCACCTTAGGTTCGTCGGGGTCTTGCCGAGCGGTACGTCGGACACCCGCGGACGGACTCGACATTCGGAGGCAGCGGATCCTGCCCGAAGGTGAAATGTCGAGTCCGCCCGGCGGTCTCCGACCTCTGCTGCGAAGATCCATCCAGACTCCGAAAGGAACCGTCATGAAGTACCTGCTGCTGATTCACAGCAACCCGATCACCTGGGGCCACCCGTCCTTCCTGAACACCGAGGAAGGTCAGGCGCTCCCGAAGAAGGCCCGCGACGCGCTGGCCGCGCAACTGGAAAAGCTCCTCCAGGAACTGGACGACTCCGGCGAGCTCATCAACGCCGTACCGCTCGACGCGCCGTCCGACACCCGCGTGGTCCGGGTCCGCAAGGGCATTCGCGCCACCACCGACGGCCCCTACTCCGAGGCCAAGGAGCAGCTCGCCGGCGTCTTCCTGATCGACGTCGACACCGCCGAGCGGGCCGAGGAGATCGCCGCGACGATCCCCGAGGCTGAGTTCTACGCAGTGGAAGTCCGCAAGGCGTCAGTGTTCGACTAGGTCAGGGCTGCACCAAACGGGTGTGGTTCGCCCGGGTGGCAAGGGCGGGGTCGAGGGCGCCGAGGGCAAGCCAGGTGGCGCCGCCGACCCCGTCCCGCGCGGTCAGCACCTCACCGGCGAAGTCCTGGTGAATGGTCTCCCGGATCAGCCGGCCGACCGGTGAGGATCCGCCCGCGACACTGCCCGCGAGGACCATCGGGCCGTTGTCCGACGTTGTCCTGAGCTGACTCACTGTCTCTATGAGCAACTCGGCTGCGCGTTTCACCAGCGCGTGTGCCGTTTCGTCGTTCTGCTCGTACGCCGCCACGACCGGCTGCGCCAGTTCGGCGAGCAGGACGGGTGGCCGGCTGTTCACCGTTCTGATCAAATCGTCACGCAGTACGTCGTAACCGGCCCGCGACACGGGTGCCTGCTCGTCGCGGTCCGGCAGGATCGCCTGGACGACCGCCTCCCCGAGGAGACCGATCGGTTCGCCGAGGTCGAGAGCGTGCAACACACTGCGCACAGCCTCGCGGCCCAGCCAGAACCCGGAGCCTTCGTCGCCGAGCAGCCAGCCGTGGCCGCCCGCGGTCCGGATCAGTTGATGACCCTGGACCAGGCCGGCGTTGCTCCCGGTCCCCGCGATCAGCACGGTGCCGTCGGGTTCCGCCGTACCGGAGGCGAAGGCGACCTCGAGGTCACCGATGAAGTCGGGCTTGGTGATCAGCCCGGCGCCGGACCACGCGGCGTCGAACTGGGCCGCGACGTCGGGTCGTGCCAGCGCCGAGCCGCCGGCCGCGCCGACCACTGCCGCCTTGACCGCGGTCGGGTCCAGCCCGGCGAGTGCCGCGTGAAGCGCCTGACCGAAGTTGGCTGCCGCACTTACGGGGTGACTGGTCGGGTTTCCGCCCGCGGCGGCACCTCGGCCGACTACGTTGCCCTCAGCGTCCGCGATCACGATCCGGGTGGAGGTGCCGCCGAGGTCGCCGCCCAGGACCAGTGCTGTGCCTGGCATCAAGACCACCGGGTCGGCAGGTTCCGGCAGCGAGCGTTCGACCGACATACGCAATGCTCCAAACTGCTCAAAAGAGCCTCTTAACAAGCACAAAAGCACAAGGTTACGCAACGGTCCCGATCTGGCAGAAAGAGTGAGATGAGCCTTGACTTTAGCTGCCAGTTGAGAAAAGTTCTGTCCAGCAAACAGCAAACTTGCGCACTTGTCGGCACCAGGAGTGTCGCATCGAACAGATTAATCGAGGGGTGGGGCCGCTGATGGCCAGCAGTAAGCACGGGGGATCGGGCCAGACGAGCGGGGTGAGCGCGCAGTCCTATGTTCACGTCCTCACACCGATTCTGGCCGCCGTCACCGAGCAGATCGACGGCCCGATCCAGCAGGCTGCCGACCTGATGACCGCGTCGCTGCGCGCCGACGGCGTCATCCAGGCCTTCGGTTCCGGCCACTCGGAGGCGCTCGCGATGGAGATCGCCGGCCGCGCCGGTGGCCTGATCGCGACCAACCGGATCGCGCTGCGCGACCTGGTGCTGCTCGGTGGCGAGCCGCCGGAGCTGCTGCGCAGCGCCGAGCTCGAGCGCGACCCGAAGTACTCCCGCAAGCTGTACGAGCTGTCCGCTGCCCGCGAGGGTGACTTGTTCGTCATCGCCTCCAACTCCGGCGTGAACGGTTCGATCGTGGAGCTCGCGAGCGTGGCCAAGGAGCACGGCCACCCGCTGATCGCGATCACCTCGCTGCAGCACACCGGCGGGATGGAGTCCCGGCACCCGTCGGGTAAGAAGCTGATCGACTTCGCGGACGTGGTCCTGGACAACCACGCGCCGTACGGCGACTCCGTGCTCGACCTCCCCGACGGCGGGGGCAAGGTCTGCGCGGTATCGTCCATCACCGCCGCGCTGATCGCCCAGCTGCTGGTCGCCGAGGTGCTGCGCCGGATGACCGACGCGGGCGAGACGCCGCCGGTCTACCTGTCCGCGAACATCCCCGGTGGCGACGAACACAACCACGCCCTTGAAGCACGGTATGCCGGTCGCATCCGGCGTACTGCGTGAAACACTCCTTGGAAGGCAGGACAATGACCACTCCCAACAACCTGTCGCGGCGCCTGTTCCTGCAGCGCGCAGCGGTCGGCACCTTGCTGGCGACCGGCGGCAGCACGCTGCTCGCCGCCTGTGCCAGCAGCGGCAACGACAGCAGCGATTCCAGCGGTGGCGGCGCCGACAAGACCGCGGACAACCCGTTCGGCATGGCGGACAAGGCGACCGTCGACGCGGTGATCTTCAACGGCGGTTACGGGTACGACTACGTGCAGTTCGCGGCCGACATCGCGCAGAAGAAGTTCGTGGGCTCGACCTTCAAGGTCGCGCCGTCCACCCAGATCGCCCAGCAGCTGCAGCCGCGCTTCGTCGGCGGCAACCCGCCGGACCTGATCGACAACTCCGGCGCGAACCAGATCGGCTTCAACACGATCCTGGACCAGCTGGCGACGCTGGACGACGTCTTCGAGGCCAACAACTACGAGGGCACGAAGATCGCCGACACCCTGTACCCGGGCGCCAAGAACCCCGGTACGTACGACGGCAAGTTCGTCGCGATGAACTACGTCCTCACCCTGTACGGCATCTGGTACTCCGACAGCCTGTTCAAGGAGAACGGCTGGGAGCCGCCGAAGACGTACGACGCGCTCCTCGACCTCGGCGCCAAGGCCAAGGCGAAGGGCAAGTACCTGTTCGTCTGGGGCAAGGAAGCCGCGACCTACTACCACACGATGGCCGTCGACGGCGCGATCAAGGAGGGGGGCGACGAGGTCCGGCTGGCGCTGGAGAACCTGAAGGAGAACTGCTGGTCGATGCCGCAGTTCCAGGGCATCTTCAAGGCCATGGAGACCATGGTCAAGAACGGGTACTTCGTCCCCGGTGGCGCCGGTACCCAGTTCACCGCCGCGCAGGCGAAGTGGAGCAACGACCAGCAGGCCATCCTCTACCCCTCGGGCTCGTGGATCGAGAACGAGATGAAGAAGGCCACCAAGTCGGGCTTCGACATGAAGGGCGTCCCGGAGCCGACGCTCACCGACAGCCCGAAGCTGCCGTACGAGTCGCTGCGCAGCGCGGCCGGCGAGCCGTTCATCGTCCCGTCGAAGGGCAAGAACGTTGCCGGCGGCAAGGAGCTGCTGCGCGCCATGCTGTCCAAGGAGGCGGCGACCAACTTCGCCAAGACGCGGCTGGCGCCGACGATCGTCAAGGGCCTGGTGCCCGCGGACGGTTTCGGTTCGACCGCGCTGCAGTCGCAGACCGCGATGCTGGACGCTGCCGGCACGAACGTCTTCGACTACCAGGTCTTCGGCCTGTACGGCATGAACACCGACCAGCTGGTGGTCTGGAACTCCTTCCTGTCCGGCCAACTCGACGCGGCCGGCCTGACGAAGGGCCTGCAGCAGATCACCGACAAGGTGCGCAACGACAGCTCCGTCAAGAAGATCCCGGTCACGAAGTGACCATGCAGCAAGAGGCTGTGCCGGGAGGCGGACCCAAGCGGTCCGTCACCCGGCGCCGCCGGCCGTTGACCTTCGACCGGGTCAGCTTCATGGTCGTGTTCCTCGGCCTGCCGCTGGCGGTGTTCGTGATCTTCGTGGTCTCTCCGTTCGTGCAGGCGCTGTACTACTCGCTGACCGACTGGTCGGGGTTCAGCTCGGGGATGAACTTCGTCGGCTTCGACAACTACGTCAAGCTGTTCCACGACGACATCTTCCTGAAGGCCGTACGCAACAACATCGAGCTCGCGATCGTCGTGCCGATCGTGACGATCGTGCTGGCGCTGACTCTTGCCACGCTGGTGACGATCGGTGGCTCGGGCACCGGGACAGTCCGCGGACTGCGCAACTCCGGCTTCTACCGGATCGTCTCGTTCTTCCCGTACGTGATCCCCGCGATCGTGATCGGCCTGATCTGGGCCCAGGTGTTCACGCCGAGCTCGGGCATTCTGGACGCGGTGCTGTCGAAGATCGGGCTCCACCAGTTCGAGAACTACGCGTGGCTCGGTGATGCGCGGACCGCCATGCCGGCGTCGATGTTCGTGATGATCTGGGGCTTCGTCGGCTTCTACATGGTGCTGTTCATCGCCGCCATCCGGGGGATCGACCCCGAGGTGTTCGAGGCGGCCCGGATCGACGGCGCCGGACGCTTCCGGACGGCGGTGTTCCTGACGGTGCCGCTGATTCGCGACAATGTGCAGACGGCGTACATCTATCTCGGCATCGCCGCCCTCGACGCCTTCGTCTACATGCAGGCGCTGAACCCTGGCGGCGGGCCGCAGAACTCGACCCTGGTCATGCCCCAGCAGCTGTTCACCACTGCCTTCACCAAGGGCCAGTTCGGTTACTCGACGGCCATGGGCGTGATCCTGGCCGCGGTGACGATGCTGTTCGCGCTCCTGGTCTTCACAGTCAACGCCCTGACCGGCGGACGTGAGCGGAAAGTGAAGGAACGCCGATGACAACCACCGCCGCCGACCGGGCCGACGTCGTCGTCGGGTCCCGCGCGCCCGACCATCGGGCCCGGGAGGGCAGGGGCGTTGCCACGACCGCCCACATCGCGCTGATCCTGTGGTCGCTGCTGGTGATCCTGCCGCTGCTGTGGACTCTGCTGTCCTCGTTCAAGTCGACGCAGGAGGTCCTGGGCAACCCGTTGGCGCTGCCGAGCAAGCTGCGGTTCAGCAACTATGCCAATGCCTGGACGACGGCCGGTATAGGTCGCTACTTCCTGAACACGGTGGTCGTCGTCGGCTGCGCGCTGGTGCTGGTGATGATCCTCGGTGCGATGTGTGCGTACGTGCTGGCCAGGTTCTCGTTCCCCGGCAACCGGCTGATCTACTACTCCATGCTGGCGGGGCTGACGTTCCCGGTCTTCCTGGCGATCGTGCCGCTGTTCTTCGTGCTGAAGAACCTTTCGCTGCTCAACACCTTGCCAGGGTTGATCATCACCTATGTCGCGTTCGCGCTGCCGTTCACCGTCTTCTTCCTGCACAGCTTCTTCAAGGCACTGCCGGGCGAGGTCTACGAGGCGGCGCAGATCGACGGGGCAGGTGAGTGGCGCTCGTTCTTCTCGGTGATGTTGCCGATGGCGCGGCCGGGGATGGCGTCGGTCGCCATCTTCAACTTCCTGGGGTTGTGGAACCAGTTCCTGCTCCCCGTCGCCCTGAACACCGACTCGAAGAACTACGTGCTCTCGCAGGGTATGGCCTCGTTCGCATCGCAAGCCGGTTATGCGGTGGACTTCGGCGCCCTGTTCGCGGCCGTGGTGATCACCGTGGCGCCGGTTCTGGTGGTCTACATCATCTTCCAGCGTCAACTGCAGGTCTCCGTCACCGCCGGAGGCGTGAAGTAGGCGAGACGTAATAGCCTGCCGTGATGCTGACACGGCGGACGTTGTTGCAGAGCGCGCTGGCCGGAGCGGTCCTGAGCGGGTGCTCGTCGGGTCCGACGAGCACCCGCCCGGCCGCGTCGCCCGGCAACCCGTTCATGGTCGACGGATCCGCGCCCGTCGACGTCGCGATCGGCGAGGAGTACGGCGGCTTCGCGGCGGCGGCGTACCGGAAGAAGTACGCGGGCGCCACGCTCACGCCCAAGGTCACGGCCAAGCTGTCGGACGCGGTGCAGCCGCGGTTCGCGAGCAGCACGCCGCCGGATGTCCTGCTGAACGGCGGCAGTCAGCCGCTCGAACTGCGCCCGCTGGTGCGCGACGATCAGTTAGCGGATCTGAAACCGTTGCTGGACGCGCCGTCCTGGGACGACCCGGGCATGACGGTCGAGGACGCGCTGCTGCCCGGGATGCTCGACTTCGGGCGGTACGACGGGACGCAGCGGACCCTCAACTACGTCGCGACCGTCTACGGGCTCTGGTACTCGGCGAGCCTGTTCCAGCACAACGACTGGGATGTGCCCCGCACCTGGCCGCAACTGCTTGCCCTAGGCACCGAAATGAAGGCGGCCAGGCTCGGCCCGTTCATCTACGCCGGCGCGCATCCGTACTACGTGCTCGAACTGGTGCTCACCCTCGCCGCCAAGACCGGCGGCCACGATGTGGTGAAGCGGATCGACAACCTCGACGACGGCGCCTGGAAGGACGAGAGCGTAACCCGGGCGATCACCGCGGTCGGCGAACTGGCCAAGCGCGGCCTGATCGCGCCCGGCGCCACCGACTACGACCACATCGGCTCGCAGCGGCGGTTCCTCGCCTCGAAGGCCGGCCTGCTGCCCTGCGGCAACTGGCTCGAGAACGAGATGAACGCGCTCATCCCGCCGAACTTCGGGCTGACCATGATCGGCGTACCGCCGCTGGACGGCTCGTCGGCCCTGGCTCGGGGACTGCATGTCGCGGCGACCGCGCCGTACCTGGTGCCGGAGAAGGCGAAGAACAAGGCGGGCGGCCTGGAGTACCTGCGGGCCACCCTGTCGAAGGACGTCGCCGCCCAGGTCACGTCCGAGTCCAACCAGTTGACGATCGTCCGCGGCGCGGCCGACGGCCTGGAGATCGGTACGGCGCTCCGCTCGGCCCGGGACCTGCTCTCGGTCGCCGGTGACCAGGTCATCACGTGGTACTTCGACAGCTGGTACCCCACCTTCGCCACCGCCGCGGCCGAGGCGACCGGCCAGTTCCTGGCGGGCGGCCTGCAACTCTCGGAATGGACCGGCCGGATCCAGGCGGCCGCCGACAAGCTCAAACAGGACAACGCGGTCACCAAGTACCACCGGGACTGACAGAAACCCGGAAAATCGGGGCCTGACCTGGGAAAAGATCTCGCCGTCGGCGGCAAGCCGACATACCCTCGAAGCAGGTAGGTGAGGTCGATGGAGTGGGTAGCGGTGCTGCTCGTGTTCCTGGGGTTGTGCGTGCTGCTCAACTTGCTGCTGCCGCAGCCCCCGCCGGCCCGCTGGCGCCGGCGCGTGCAGCGGTCGGGTTCGCGGCTGACCGGCCGCCTACGTCGGCATACGGTCCCTGAGCCCGACCCCTTCGACACCCTGCGCCTGCAGACCCGCTTGGGCCACGTGGCCGAGGAGATCCGCCGGGTCGAGTCCGCCCGGATCTATGCCAAAGCTCACCGCCTGATGGCCCTCGAAGCGGCCTACGACGACCTCCTCGACGAGGCCTGCCGCCTGGCCGGCGTCCGCGAAGAGGCCGACCTCGAACGCGGCGAAGAAAAACGCTGGCTGGAGGAGCAGGAGCTAGCTTCTCGCGGCTGGTCCTGGTGACCACACCACCTGGTCCAGAAAGTCCTCGACCGCCGTCGCGACCTGACCCAGTACGTCGGCCGACGCCGCGAGCCGCCCCGGCACATACATCCCGTGGTCGGCCTCCGGCACTTCGAGCACGTACGGCGTGAGCTCCCGAGCGAGAGCCGAGTCCCACAGGGCATCCGCCGTACCGCCGACCAGCAGGAACGGCGCGGTCGAGCGGCGCAGGCCGTCGACCACCCAGGGGCTGGTCAGTACGGGGGTGAGCCAGATCGCCGGAAAACCACGCTCAGCTGCCAGCGCGGAGCCATAACTGCCGAGTGACTTTCCGATCAGCAACACGTCGCCAGTGGCAGCTGCGACGGCCTTGGCGGCCTGTGAAACGACCCAGTGGCCGCGCTCGTCCTCGGTCAGGGTGAACGGGCGGTCGGGCTCGTCCCACCACACCGGATGGACGCGCGCACCGCGCTGCTCGGCCGCGTCGGAGGCGAACATCGGTAACGGAGCAGTCGGCCCGTTCTGTCCACCAGGCAGAACGACCACTGTGCGCGAAGTCATAGGACGGAGTGTATGGGGAGCGGGACCCGCCCCGGTGTGGCGTGGACTGGGGGCGCTGGCAGAATCGGGGGCATGTCCCTAGCTGCGCCTGACCCCTCCGCAGCCGGTTCCCTGCGTCGCCCTCGGGTGCTGTCCGGGATCCAGCCGACGGCGGACTCCTTCCACTTCGGCAACTACCTCGGCGCGTTGCGGCAGTGGGTGGCCCTGCAGGACGACCACGACGCGTTCTACTGCGTCGTCGACCTGCACGCGATCACGGTGGAGTACGAGCCGAAGGCGCTGCGGGATCGGACCCGCCGGTCGGTGGCGCAGCTGCTCGCGGCCGGCATCGACCCTGAGCGGTCCACGCTGTTCGTCCAGTCGCACGTACCCGAGCACGCCCAGCTGGCCTGGGTGCTCGGCTGCCTGACCGGGTTCGGCGAGGCCAGCCGGATGACGCAGTTCAAGGACAAGTCCGCCAAGGGCGGCTCCGACCGGGCCACCGTCGGCCTGTTCACGTACCCGATCCTGCAGGCCGCGGACATCCTGATCTACCAGGCCGACCGGGTTCCGGTCGGCGAGGACCAGCGCCAGCACCTGGAGCTGACCCGCGACCTGGCCCAGCGGTTCAACCACCGCTTCGGCAAGACGTTCCGGCTGCCCGAGCCGTACATCGTCAAGGAGACCGCGAAGATCTCCGACCTGCAGGACCCGGCCGCGAAGATGAGCAAGTCCAGCTCTTCTCCGGCCGGCATCATCGACCTGCTCGACGACCCGAAGGCGAGCGCGAAGAAGATCCGCTCCGCCGTCACCGACTCCGGTCGCGACGTCGTCTTCGACCCGGAGAACAAGGCCGGCGTGGCCAACCTGCTCACCATCTACTCGGCCCTGACCGGCAAGAAGATCAGCGAGCTCGAGGACGAGTACGCCGGCCGCGGGTACGGCGACTTCAAGAAGGACCTGGCCGAGGTCGTGGTCGAGTTTGTCACCCCGTTCCGGGAGAAGACGCTGGGCTACCTCGACGACAAGGCGCAGCTGGACGCGATCCTGGCCGCCGGTGCCGAGCGCGCCCGTGCGGTGACCGAGCCGACGCTGCAACGCGTCTACGACCGGCTGGGCTTCGTGCCCGGTCCGGCAGTGGGCCGGTAGGGGCCCGGATGGCCATGATCGGTGTCGCGATCCCGATCGCGGAACCCTATGGCTCGGAGCTGCAGAAGTACCGGGCCGAGTTCGGCGATCCGATGGCCGCGTCGATCCCCACCCATGTAACCCTGCTGCCGCCGACCGAGATCGACGACGCCGACCTGGCCCTGGTCGACGACCACCTGCTCGAGGTGGCGGCCCGGTTCCCGAGCTTCAAGATCCGGCTGCGCGGTACGGCGACCTTCCGGCCGATCTCTCCGGTCGTGTTCGTCCCGCTGGCCGAGGGCATCTCGTCCTGCGAGGTGCTGCAGTCCCAGGTCCGGTCCGGTCCGCTGGAGGTCGAGCTGCGGTTCCCGTACCACCCGCACGTCACGGTCGCCCACGACCTGGACAAGGACGCCCTCGACCGCGCGTACGACGCCCTGGCCGAATACGACTGTGCCTTCGACGTGGACGCCTTCAGCCGTTACGAACACGGCTCCGACGGCGTGTGGCGGCCGCAACGGTCGTTCCCGCTGGCAGGCTGAGTCTCCGCGCGAGGGGTACAGGAGACACATGGGCATCATCCAGCGGGGCAAGGCGATCTGGGCGCGGTTCAGCCGCACCCAGCTCTGGCGGGCGTGGGCGCGGTTCGGCAACCGCCGGGGCAACCGGTTGGCCGGGGCAACGACCTTTTACGCGTTCCTGTCGCTGTTTCCGCTGATCGTGCTGGCCGCGGCGATCGTCGGGCCGCTGCTCGGCGACAAGGCGATCCAGGCCCTCAAGGACTCGCTCGACAAGAACCTTCCCGGCATCGGTAACCAGATCGACATCGACGCGCTGATCGCCCACGCCGGCACCATCGGACTGATTTCGGGCGTCGCGCTGCTGTGGACCGGACTCGCCTGGGTCGACTCGCTGCGCGCCTCGATCCGGTCGATGCACGAGCTGGACGACCAGCCCGGCAACTTTGTGCTGGTGAAGCTCTGGGACCTCGGCGCGCTCGTCGGTCTGGGCCTGATCGGTCTGATCGCCACCGGCGTCTCGTCCGTCCTGTCCGCGCTGGCGCAGCGCATCGTCGACCGGACGCATCTGGACGCGAGCCTGCTGTCCGTCACCAGCCTCGTGCTCGGGCTCGGGGCCGGCGCCATCCTGGTCCTCTACCTGCAGACAGCCCTGCCGCGGATCATCCTGCCGCGGAAGGTCGCGCTGATCGCCGCTCTGGCCGGCGGCATCCTGTACTACCTCGCGCAGAAGCTCGGCAACCTGTACGTGACCCATGTCATCGGGACGAACGCGGCGTACGGCACGCTGGCCTTGCCGCTGGCGTTGCTGGTGTGGATCTACCTGCTGACGCGCGCGATCATGCTCATCGCGGCGTGGACCAAGGAAGCCACGCTCGACGCGGCGGCGCGGAAGTCCAGCGCCGAGGGGCGTCTCCGGATCGCGGAGGCGCCGCTGCCGCCCGAGCAGTCTGCGGTAGAGCCGCTCCTGCCGGGTCCACCCGGCAAGCGCTACAAGGTCGTCCCGGTGCCGCAGCGCAAGGCGGATACCGTCGCGGTCGCCGCGGGTGCGCTGCTGGGCATCACCGCGTCCGTTCTGGCGTCGCAGATCGGCAAAGCCGCCCGATCGCTCCGGCGTTAGTGGCGCCGCCGGCGCAAGGTGCGAGGTCGGCGGAGGAAGAGTCCCAGCAGCAATACCGGTGGTCCGGCGTAGGCCCAGGCGGGGACGCGGAAGGCCAGTGACTGCACGGCCTGGCCGGGGCTCAGGACTGTCCGGCTGCGCGGCGGGTTCGGCGTACCGGACTCTGCCGACTTCTTCTCGCCCTGTTTGGGACCGGTGGCGGTCTTGGGCTCGGCCGCGGGCTTGACCAGCGTGCCGACCGGGGTGAGCTTGCTGTAGTTGTTGAACGTCCAGGTGAGCAGGTTGCTGGCGTCCTCGGTGATGCCGTGCGGCGCGTTCATCATCGTCACCACCAGCGTGTGCCCGTTGCGGCGGGCCGCACCGACGAACGTGTTCCGGGCCAGCGTGGTGTAACCGGTCTTGACGCCCAGCGCGCCCTCGTAGTTGAACAGCAGTTTGTTCTGGTTCGCGACCTGGTAGGTGCCCTTGTTCCCGGCGTTCGGGAACGCCGTGTACTTCGTCGCCGCGTACTTGGCGAAGTCCTGCCGGGCAAGACCGGCCTGCGCGAACAGGGCCAGGTCATAGGCGCTGGAGTACTGCCCGTCCGCGTCCAAGCCTGTGGGGTCGGTCACGTGGGTGTCGAGCGCGCCGATCTCTGCGGCCTTCTGGTTCATCCGCTGGATGGTCGCCGGGACGCCACCTTGGTCGTGCGCGCAGAGTGCGTGGACGGCGTCGTTCCCGGACGCCAGGAACATGCCTTGGAAGAGCAGGTCGACGGTGTACCGCAGTCCTGGGTACACGCCGACCTTGCTGCCGATGATGCCGGCGTCAGCGTCCGAACCGATCACCTGATCGGTCTTCTTGAGCCGCGGGAGCAGGACCAGGGCAGTCAGGGTCTTGAGCGTGCTGGCCGGCCGCAGCTTGGCGTGCGGCGCCTTGGCGGCCAGCACCTCGCCGGTGTCGACGTCGGCGACGACATAGGCAGACGCCTCGACAGCCGGCGGTGCCGCCCCGTCGGCGACGACCGTCGGCTTCGCGGTCAGCAGGCCGCCGCCGACCGGGCCTTGGGGGCCCTGGCCGGCGGCGGTCGCTGTCAGAGGTCCGGTGACCACCAGTGCGGCGGTCGCGCAGGCCGTCAGAAGCAAACGCATCGCCCGGAACTCTAGTTGCCACCCGGGGCAGATGTCACAGTCGGGTCTCATCCCCAGGTCAGGCCCACGTCACGCACGGTAGGCGGTCCACATGTTGCTGATCCGGGTGCTCTGGCCGGGAGTGAACTGGTTGTAGCAGGAGTCGTAGGAGTAATCCATGTAGTTGTGGATGGGGTCCACGCCCGGCAGCGAGCAGGAGTTCCGGCCGGTCGGACAGCCGCTGCTGGCGCTGCTCTGGGCGGGCGTGTCGGACACCGAGTCGTTCGTGCTCGTGCAGCCACCCTGGAAGGTGTGGTAGAGCCCGAACCAGTGGCCGGCCTCGTGGGACGCGGTCTTGCCGAGGTTGAAGTTGGTCGCCGAGCCGCCGGGCAGCGAGCTGTACTGCACCCGGATGCCGTCGATCGACGGGTTGCTTGCGTAGTCCCACGGGAACGTCGCGATGCCGAGGTAGGAGAAGTCGACCAGCCAGATGTTCAGGGCGTTCTTGCCGCCCTTGCGGGTCTGCGAGCGGTACGTCGTGCTCTGGCCGTCGTTGTGCCAGGTGTTGTTGTTGTACCGGAAGGTGCCGGCCAGGGTGAACGTGAAGCCGGTGTTCGCGGCCTGCGACGACTCGCCGCCGCCGAAGTCCTGGTTCAGCTCGGCGATCTGCTGGTTGATCTGCGTCGCGGTGACGTCGCCGGCGCCGGAGCTGCTCCGCATCACGTGGATATAGACCGGAACGGTCGCCGCGGCCAGCTTGCCGGCCTTCGGCGCCAGCCCGCGCGCGGCCTTCGCCTTCAGGATCTGCGCCGTCTTGGCCTCGATGGACTGCTGCTCACTGGCCGACAGGTCCCGGTGGTCGGCCCCGAAGCCGCCACGGGCGCTGGGTCCCTCGGCCGGCGTGAGACAGGGGTTCCCCACGTGGTCGACGGGCAACTGCGCGGTTGCCTGTCCGCCGAGTGGGCTGAACGCGAGCGCCGTACCGGCCAGCAGAACGGCCAGGGCGCGGGGGCGGGTAATGAAACGACCGGGGCGGTGGGGTGGGGAAAGTATTGAAGATCGCATGATGCGTCCTCCAGAATCGGGCCGCTTGGGCGGTGCGGCCGAATCCGCAGAGTTTTCCCCACGATCCCGGAGAGTGACAACCGGTTCACTGACAGCCCAGTGCCAAGGCACCACCGCGCCGCGGTTGCCCGATCAGGCGAAGGCTTCGGCCGCGGCGGCCAGGACCTCGTCGTGGGGGACGTCGCGGAGGTGCTGGTCGACATTCCAGCGGTGGCCGAAGGGGTCTTCGACCTGGCCGTGGCGGTCGCCCCAGAAAGTGTCCTGGACCGGTTGGCGGACTTCGGCGCCGGCGGCGATCGCCTGGGCGAAGACGGCCTCCGCGTCGGCGACTCGAAGCGCCAGCACCACGGCGGTCCCGCCGATCGTGGGCGGAGCGAGCACCCCCATCTCGGGGAACTCGTCGGCGAGGTGGACCAGGCTGTCACCGATGCGTAGTTGGACCGACATGAGGCGGCCGTCCGGCGTCGGGATCCGTTCGAGCTCCTCGGCGCCGAATGCCTCCCGGTAAAAGGCCGCGGCGCGGTCGGCCCCCTGAACGACCAGGTGAACGACAAGGTGTGCGGTGATCGACATACCCGCACCGTAGGACGGTCTGGCGGAACCGTCTTGAACGTTCTTGCACCGTCCTACGATGGTGGCGTGGCGACCGAGCAGGTCCGGATGTGGCGCGCACCGCACGAGCAGCGGGTCCTGCTCATGGCCGGCCGGACCACGCGGTACGCCGTCGAGCCCCGTGGCGAGTATGTCTTCGGAGTCGTGGGCGACCAGCCGATGCGCTCACGGCGCGGCCGGGAACGCCGCCTCGTCCGGCCGGGTCAACTCGTCGCCTGGGACCCGTCCGGCGCGCACGCCGGCAGCGCCGTCGACGATGAGCGCCCGTGGCGAGCCCGCCTGGTGGTGGTCGAGGTCGCGGATCTCGCGGAGCTCGCCGGCGATCCCGAGTCCGACCCGCTGGCCGACGTCGTGTTCCCCGATCCGGTGCTGTCCGACACCGTGCTCGCCGAAGGCTTCCTGCGACTGCACGCCACCCTCGAGTCGCCCGCCACGCGACTCGAGCAGGATGAGCGCCTGGCCGAGTGGCTGCGCCTCCTGATCGACCGCACGTCGGCTGTCCGCTCGCGCCGGCCGGCGATCACCGCACGGGACGAAGGAGCGCTCAGCCTCGCCTTCGACTACCTCGCGGACCAGCCCGAACGCAACGTCAGCCTCGACGAACTCGCCACCGCCGCGGGCATCGGGAAGTTCCGTCTCATCCGTCTCTTCCGCCGCCGCACCGGGCTCCCGCCGCATGCGCTGCAGATCGCTCATCGCCTGCGAGTCGCCCGCCTCATGCTGGAGTCCGGGGCGTCGATCGGCGAAGCCGCCACAGCCAGCGGTTTCGCCGACCAGAGTCACCTGCACCGTCACTTCCACCGCAGTCTCGGCCTGACCCCCGCCGAGTATCAACACCGTTTCAACAGCTGACGGCCACGTTGACAGGCGCGGTTAGGCTTGAGTCAATGGACTGAACGTAGACCAATAGAATCCGCCGGAGAGTGAACCGTGAGCGCTGGCAAGTTGGGTGTGCAGGAGTTGCGGGACCTGGTGGCCTCGGGGCGGGTCGACACGGTGCTGGTGGCGATCACGGATATGCAGGGGCGGTTGCAGGGGAAGCGGTGCGGCGGGCGGTACTTCCTCGAGGAGGTGCTGAAGCACGGCACCGAGGGGTGCAACTACCTGCTGGCGGTCGACGTCGACATGAACACCGTCGGCGGGTACGCGATGTCGTCCTGGGAGCGTGGGTACGGCGACATGGTGATGGCGCCCGATCTCGACACGCTCCGGTTGGTCCCGTGGCTCGAGGCGACCGCGATGGTGCTGTGTGACGTGCAGTGGCTGGACGGGTCGCCCGTGGTGGCCTCGCCGCGGCAGGTGCTGCGCGCCCAGCTGGACCGGCTGGCCGACCGTGGCTTGAAGGCGTACGTCGGGACCGAGCTGGAGTTCATCGTCTTCGACGACACGTACGAGTCGGCCTGGGACAAGCGCTACCGCGACCTCACCCCGGCGAACCAGTACAACGTCGACTATTCGCTCCTCGGCACCGCGCGGATCGAGCCGCTGCTGCGCGACATCCGCAACGGGATGACCGGCGCCGGCCTGTACGTCGAGTCCGCGAAGGGCGAGTGCAACCTCGGCCAGCACGAGATCGCCTTCCGGTTCGACGAGGCCCTGGTCACCTGCGACAACCACTCGATCTACAAGACCGGTGCGAAGGAGATCGCCGCGAAGCACGGCAAGAGCCTGACCTTCATGGCGAAGTACGACGAACGCGAGGGCAACTCGTGTCACATCCACCTGAGCTTCCGCGCCGACGAGGGTGACGCCGTACTGGCCGGGGACCGGGAGCACGGGTTCTCCGACCTGATGGAGCAGTTCATCGCCGGCCAGCTCGCCTGCCTGCCCGAGTTCACCTACCTGCTCGCGCCGAACATCAACTCCTACAAGCGGTTCGTCCGCGGCAGCTTCGCGCCGACCGCGGTCGCGTGGGGCCTGGACAACCGCACCTGCTCGCTGCGCGTGGTCGGCCACGGCGACTCGCTCCGGGTGGAGAACCGCCTCCCCGGCGGTGACGTGAACCCGTACCTCGCCGTCGCCGCGATCATCGCGTCCGGCCTGCACGGCATCGAGAACGACCTGGAGCTCGAGCCACTGCTGGAGGGCAACGCGTACGACTCCGACAAGGAGCACGTGCCGTCCACCCTGCGGGAGGCGGCCGCGCTGTTCACCGGCTCGAAGATCGCCCGGACGGCGTTCGGCGACGAGATGGTCGACCACTACACCAACACGGCGCGGGTCGAGCTCGACGCGTACGACGCCGCCGTCACCGACTGGGAGCGTGTCCGTGGCTTCGAACGGCTCTAGGCGACCCCGGATCGGGATCACGACGTACCTCGAGCCGGCCACCTGGGGGATCTGGCAGCGGGAGTCCGCGATCCTCCCGCGGGTGTACCTGGATGCGGTGGCCGCGGCCGGAGGGGTGCCGCTGCTCCTGCCCCCGGTCGGCACCGATCCGACCGTCCTCGAGCTCCTGGACGGTCTGATCGTGGCCGGCGGCTGCGACGTGGACCCGTCCTCGTACGCCGCCGAGCCACATCCGGAGACGGTCGATACCAGACCCGGACGGGATGAACACGAACGCGTGCTGATCCAGGCCGCACTGGACCGGGATCTCCCGCTGCTCGCGATCTGCCGCGGCCTGCAGATGCTGAACGTCACGCTCGGCGGCACGCTCCATCAGCATCTGCCCGAGATCGTCGCGAACGACGAGCACCGCCCGGCGGCGGCGGTCTTCGCGACCACCGAGGTCAAGGTCGAGCCCGACTCGCTGGCCGGTCGCATCCTCGGCGATCGCGCGACCGGGAGCTGCTACCACCACCAGGCGCTCGACGTCGTCGCGCCGGGCCTGCGGGTCACCGCCCGCGCGGGTGACGGGACGGTGGAGGCGGCCGAGGTGGACGGCCACGCCTTCGCCCTCGGCGTGCAGTGGCACCCGGAGGAGAATCCCGAAGACCTGCGGCTGTTCACCGCCTTGATCAGGAGTGCTTCATGACTCTACTGATGCCACGCCTCCGGCGCGGCGGGTCATGGGGCTGTAACTCCCGGCCTTCCCTCGTCGTTCCAGTCGCTGCGCTCCCTCCACTCCTCAGTCCAGGCCGGGAGGCCCCATGACCTACGACGTGATCAACCCGGCCACCGAGAAGGTCGTCCGCACGATCTCCCTGGCCACCGGGCAGGAGGCGGACGAGGCGATCGCCCGTGCCGTCAAGGCTTTCGAGACCTGGCGAAACGTCACGCCGGCGGACCGTGGCCGATTGCTCCGCCGGTTCGCCGACGCGGTCGACGCCGATCTGGAAAACCTTGCCGCGTTGGAGGTAGAGAACGCCGGCCACACGATCGGCAACGCACGCTGGGAGGCGGGCAACGTCCGGGATGTGCTGACGTACTACTCGGCCGCGCCGGAACGCCTGTTCGGCAAGCAGATTCCCGTTGCCGGTGGCATCGATATCACCATCCAGGAACCGCTCGGCGTGGTCGGCGTGATCGTGCCGTGGAACTTCCCGATGCCCATCGCCGGCTGGGGTTTCGCTCCGGCGCTTGCCGCCGGCAACACGGTTGTACTGAAGCCGGCCGAGCTCACCCCGTTGACCGCGATCCGGTTGGGCGAGCTCGCGCTGGAGGCCGGTTTGCCGCCGGGGGTGTTCGAGGTCGTGCCGGGCAAGGGGACGGTGGTCGGGCAGCGGTTCGTCACGCATCCCGCCGTACGCAAGGTGGTCTTCACCGGGTCGACCGTGGTCGGGAAGCAGATCATGGCCGGGTGTGCCGACCAGGTGAAGCGGGTGACGCTGGAGCTCGGTGGGAAGTCGGCCAACGTCGTGTTCGCCGATGCGGATCTGGAGAAGGCTGCGGCCCAGGCGCCGTACGGCGTGTTCGACAACGCCGGGCAGGACTGTTGCGCGCGCTCGCGGATCCTGGTCGAGCGGCCGGCGTACGAGCGGTTCATGGAGCTGCTCGAGCCGGCGGTGAAGAATTTCAAGGTCGGCGACCCGAGTGATCCGGCTACGGAGATGGGGCCGTTGATCTCGGCCGGGCAGCGCGAGCAGGTGGCGTCTTTTGTCGACAATCCTGCGATCCAAGGGACGGCGCCGACCGGGCCCGGGTTCTGGTTCCCGCCGACCGTGCTCGCGCCGGCAAATGACCGGGCGGTGCGCGAGGAGATCTTCGGGCCGGTGGTCGCGGTGATCCCGTTCGAGGACGAGGCGGACGCGCTGCGGATCGCGAACGACAGCGAGTACGGGCTGTCCGGCTCGATCTGGACCCGGGACGTCGGCCGCGCGCTGCGGGTCAGCCGTGGGGTCGAGGCCGGCAACCTGTCGGTGAACTCGAACTCGTCGGTCAGGTACTCGACGCCGTTCGGCGGCTACAAGCAATCCGGGCTCGGCCGCGAGCTCGGGCCGGACGCGCTGGCGGCGTTCACCGAGACCAAGAACATCTTCATCAGCACGGAGGACTGAATGGACGTCAAGGCTCATCGGCTCGAAGGCCGGGTCGCGGTGGTGACCGGCGGCGCCAGCGGGATCGGCCTGGCCGCGGTACGGCGCCTGGCCGCCGAGGGCGCGCACGTGGTGATCGGTGACCTCGACCCGGCTGCGGGCAAGGCCGCCGCAGACGAGGTCGGCGGACTGTACGTCGCCACCGACGTCACCGACCAAGCCGCGGTGGAGAACCTGTTCCAGCAGGCCTTCGACACCTTCGGCAGCGTGGACGTCGCGTTCAACAACGCGGGGATCTCGCCGCCGGACGACGCGTCGATCCTGGACACCGGGCTGGAGGCGTGGCGCAAGGTGCAGGAGGTCAACCTGACCTCGGTGTACCTGTGCTGCAAGGCCGCGATCCCTTACATGCAACGGCAGGGCAAGGGCTCCATCATCAACACCGCGTCATTCGTGGCCGTGATGGGTGCGGCCACGTCGCAGATCTCGTACTCCGCGTCGAAGGGTGGCGTACTGGCGATGAGCCGCGAGCTCGGGGTCGAGTTCGCCCGGCAGGGGATCCGGGTGAACGCGCTCTGCCCGGGACCGGTGAACACGCCGCTGCTGACCGAACTGTTCGCGAAGGACCCGGAGCGGGCGCAGCGGCGGCTGGTGCACGTCCCGATGGGCCGCTTCGGCGAGCCAGAGGAGATCGCGGCCGCGGTCGCCTTCCTGGCCAGCGACGACTCCTCCTTCATCACCGCCAACACGTTCCTCGTCGACGGCGGCATCTCGGGCGCCTATGTAACTCCGATCTAGTCTGTTCTCATGGTTGGCCAGGCAGACGACGCGTTGTTCCGGCCGGTCCGGACCGGGAACCCGTTCGAGGAGACGGTCGAGCGATTGCTACAGGCAATCAAGCTCGGCGTCGTCGTGCCGGGGGACCGGCTGCCGTCCGAACGTGACCTGGCCGCCCGCCTGAACGTCAGCCGGGTCACTCTCCGCGAGGCGATCCACGCGCTCGCCGAGGCCGGGTACGTCGAGTCCCGGCGCGGCCGGTACGGCGGCACCTTCGTCAACGAGCGGCTGCCGAAACCGCGCCGTACGCCGGCCAAGCGGCTCGCCCGCGAACTCGGTGACGGCCTGGAGGATGCACTCGTACTGCGTTCCGCACTGGAGACCGGGGCTGCGGAAGCCGCCGCGTCCCGGGAGTTGAGCCCGGCCGAGCGGGACCATCTGTGCCGCAGTCTCGCGGAGACGTCCGCCGCGTCGTTGGCCGACTACCGCCGCCTCGACTCGCGGCTGCATCTGGCGATCGCGGAGGTGACCGGCTCACCGTCGCTGACGTCCGCGACCGCCGACGTACGCATGCGCCTGAACGAGTTGCTGGACGCAATCCCTTTGCTGGAACGCAATATCGAGCACTCCAACGACCAGCACCAGGCGATCGTCGACGCGATCCTGGCGGGTGATCCCGAGACCGCGCGCAGCGCGATGCAGGAACACCTCTCCGGAACAGCTGCTCTGCTGCGGGCCTTTCTTGCGTGATTCCTTGACAGCTGATGTGACGCGTGCCTCAATTGCTCAAAGGTCTGGTGGAAGACCATTGAGGAGGTCCCCCGTGAGCAAGGACCAATCCGAAGCCGCCCCGCGGACCGACGACGAGAGACGCCTGCACCAACTGGGGTACGCGCAGGAACTGTCCCGGACGATGTCGGGGTTCTCGAACTTCGCGGTCTCCTTCACGATCATCTCGATCCTGTCCGGCTGCCTGACGCTGTACGGGTTCGGGATGAACACCGGCGGCCCGGTGATGATCGTGTGGGGCTGGCCGATCGTCGGTGTGATGACGTTGTTCGTCGGCCTCGCGATGGCCGAGGTGTGCTCGAGCTTCCCGACCGCCGGCGGGCTGTACTACTGGAGCGCCAAACTCGCACCGTCCAACGGCGCGGCCTGGTCCTGGTTCACCGGCTGGTTCAACTTCCTCGGCCAGGTCGCGGTGACGGCCGGCATCGACTTCGGGGCGGCGTTCTTCCTGAACGCGTTCCTGGACCTGCAGTTCGGCTTCAGTACGACGCCCGGCCACACGATCCTGCTGTTCGGGATCATCCTGCTGGTGCACGGCCTGCTGAACTCGTTCGGTGTGAAGCTCGTTGCGCGACTCAACGACATCAGTGTGTGGTGGCACATCGTCGGCGTGATCTTCATCGTCGGCGCGCTCGTGTTCGTGCCGGACAAGCACCAGTCCGCCGGGTTCGTGTTCGGCCACTTCGTCAACAACACCGGGTGGAGCTCCACCTTCTACGTCGCACTGCTCGGCTTGCTGCTGGCGCAGTACACCTTCACCGGGTACGACGCCTCCGCGCACATGACCGAGGAGACGCACGACGCGGCCCGGTCCGGTCCACGCGGGATCGTGATGTCGATCCTGGTGTCGCTGGCCGCCGGGTGGGTGCTGCTGATCGGACTCACGTTCGCGATCCAGAGCTACGACGGTGCCCTCGACAGCGACATCGGCGTACCGCCCGCACAGATCTTCATCGACGCGGTCGGCGCGGGGCTGGCCAAGATCCTGCTGCTGGTGGTGATCGGGGCGCAGTTGTTCTGCGGCATGTCCTCGGTGACGGCGAACTCACGGATGATCTACGCGTTCTCCCGGGACGGCGCGCTGCCGGGGTCGGCGTTCTGGCACAAGATCAACCACCGGACCCGGACACCGACGAACGCGATCTGGCTGGCCGCCGGCGGAGCCTTCGTCCTCGGCCTGCCGTACCTGTGGAACGCGACCGCGTACGCCGCGGTCACGTCGATCGCGGTGATCGGCCTGTACATCGCCTACGTGCTGCCGACACTGCTGCGGCTGATGCAGGGCGACCGCTTCGAGCCCGGCCCGTGGACCCTCGGCCGCTGGAGCCGTCCGATCGGCATCATCGCGATCGTCTGGGTCGCGTTCATCACGGTGCTGTTCATGCTTCCCCAGGTCAGCCCGGTCAGTGGTAGCACCTTCAACTACACCCCGGTCGCGGTCCTCGTCGTCCTCGGATTCGCCGCCATCTACTGGTTCGCCTCGGCCCGCCGCTGGTTCAAGGGTCCCCAGGTCCAGGGCACCGAAGAGGAGCTGGCCGCCATCGAGCGCGACCTCGAGTCCATCTGATCCCAACAACTTTCAACCGCTTGTCGTGCTCTTGCGCGGCAGGCGGTTGAACTTTGTCCACCGCCGGATCTGCCCAGCCGTGCCCCGGCACTTTAGTGCCGTCGCGACTGCTCTGAACTGGGCAGCGACGGGTGACAGGATGGTGACGGGATGGTTTCCTCATATGACACTCGCCGTGTCGGATCGCCGGCAACTGTGATAATCGGCGAGGGTAATCCTTCGAGGAGTTATGTGTGATCGATGACTGACGACGAGCTGGTCGGGCGCGCCGGGCTGGTCGAGCGTGCGAACAAGCAGCTCGAGACCAGCGGCAGCGTGCTGCTCTACGGTCCGACCGGGATCGGCAAGTCGGCGCTCGGCCGCGCCCTCGTCGCGGACCGCACCCGGGCCGGCTGCCGGGTCCTCAGCGCCGCCCCGTCGCAGTCCGAAGCCGGTCTCCCGTACGTCACGCTCCTCGACCTCCTGTCCAACCAGCTCGAGCTGGCGTGGCAGGTGCTGCCCGACCACCTCCGCCAGCCGCTCGAGGTCGCCCTGCTCAAGGCCAGTGCGCCCGACACCGTGCGGGATGAGCTGGCCGTGCGCCTCGCCGTACTGCACGTGCTCCGCCGCCTGGCCGCGAGCGGACCGGTCCTGCTCGTCGTGGACGACATCCAGTGGGTCGACCCGTCCAGCCTGGAGGTGCTCACCTTCTGCGCCCGCCGGCTGTCCGAGGGCGTGCACATGCTCGCCACCGAACAGGTGGCCGACGGCGATCTCCCGGTGATGGCTGAGGCCTGCCCGGAGCCGGTGCTCCAGCTGGAGGTCCCGCCGCTCACGGAGCCCGACGTGCTGGGCCTGCTCCGGCAGCGCCTGTCCAGCCCGCTCCCGGTCCGCACGGCCCGGCGCATCTTCACCGCGAGCGCCGGCAACCCGTTCATGGCCCTCGAGCTCGGCCGCGCCGTACTGCGTCACCCGGAAGGCGTCTCGCCCAACGACCCGCTGCCGGTGTCGAGCCGGCTCAAGACCCTGCTCGGCGACCGCTTGTCCGACCTCACGACCGGCTCGCACGAGCTCCTGCTGCACGCATCCTCGTCACCGCGCCCGACCACGACCCAGCTCACGCAGTCCCTCGCCCGGCCGATCGACACCGAGCTGGCCGAGGCGGAGGCGCTCGGACTGATCGACGTCTCCTCCGAGCGGCTCCGGTTCACGCACCCGCTGCTCCGCGAGTTCGTGTACGCCGAGGCGACCTCAGCCGCTCGCCGTCAGGCGCACGCCCAACTGGCGGCCGTCGTCGACGAGCCGGTGGAGAACGCGACTCATCGCGCTCTCGCCACGCAGGAAGCCGACCCGGAGCTCGCGTCCGCGATCGAGGAGGCCGCGGCGGTCGCCGCCGGCCGGGGTGCGCCCGGCGCCGCCGCGACGCTGTGGCGCCTGGCCGCGGAGCGTACGCCGAGCACCCTGCCGGACGAGCGTGCCCGGCGACTGACCCGGGCCGCCGACGACGCCGCGGCCGCCGGGCATCTCGCGGAGTCGGCCGACATGGCGCGCCTCGCCGTACAGGCCGCGACCAAGTCCGAGACCAAGGTGCCCGCGCTCTTGCTGCTGGCGGATGCGGCCTGGCCGGACCGGGATCGCCGGGTCGAGTTGCTGGACGAGGCGTTCGAGGCGTCGGTCGGCCACGAGCAGCTCGAGGCGCGGGTGCGGATCATGCGCAGCAACAGCGAGTACTTCGATCGCCGGCTCGACGAGGCGCAGGAGGATGCGCGCGTCGCCGAGCGGCTGGCCCGCGCCTGCGGTGACACCGAGGCGCTGGTGGACGCGCTGAGTGCGGCGAGCTCGGTGCAGATCGCGCGTGACGCCGAGCAGACCGCGGATGCCTTGCTGCAACAGGCGGCCGAGCTGGCTCACGATCTGCCACTGACCAAGACCGTGGTGAACGCGCGGCAGATGGCCGCGATGCGTGAGCTGTTCCGCGGCCGGACCGACGAGGCGATCTGCGCGATCACCGCCCTGGTCGGCGAGGTCCGTGACAACGGTGCGATGCGGTGGCTGGCGTCCGTACTGATCTCCGCGACCGCGATCTACGAGCGGAGCGGTCGGGGTGCGGACGCGCTCGCGGCCGGCCACGAGTGCTACCAGCTGATGCAGGACATCGGCGAAGAGGCCGAGGTCGGGATGATCATCGCCAGCCGCGCGGAGTGGGCCGGCGGCTCGGCGGCGATGGGACGGCAGCTGGCCGAGGCGGCGCTCGAGGGTGTCCGCCTGGTCGGGAACGACGAATGGACCGGCCCGGCGCTGGCCAGCCTCGGGCTGATCGGCGTACTGACCGGCGATCCGCAGCGTGCGGTGGAGTCGTTCGACGCGATCGCGGACTCGGGGGAGGCGGCGATGCCGTTCGACCCGGCGGTGATCCCGTGGCACGCGGACTACGCGGAGGCACTGGTCGCGGCCGGCCGGCTGGAGGACGCCGCCGCGTTGATCGCCGACATCCGGACCCGCGCGGAGACTCTGGATCGCGCAGTGGTGCGGGTCGGGCTGGCGCGGTCCGAGGCTCTGCTGGTCGCCAAGCAGGGCGATCCGGCCGCGGCGCTGGACCTGCTGGAGGAAACCATCAGTACGGCGGGAGACCGCGTCTACCCGCTCGACTTGGCGCGCTGCGAGCTGACCCGGGGCCGGGTCGCGCGGCAGGCCCGCCGCCGGTCGGTCGCACGAACGGCCTTCCTGGATGCGATCGAGCAGTTCGAGGCGTACGGCGCTCCCGCCTGGCGCGAGGTCGCCGAGACCGAGCTCGCCCGCCTCGACGTACCGAGCCGCAGCCGCCAGCCGTCCGAGCTGACCGACAACGAGCAGCAGATCGTCGCCATGGTCCGCGACGGCTCGACCAACCGCGAGATCGCCGCGGCGCTCTACCTGTCCGTGAAGGCCGTCGAGTCCCAGCTGACCCGGCTCTACCGCCGCTTCGGCGTGGCCAACCGCACCCAACTGCTCCGCATGGTGGATCGCCCCAACCCCTGAGTCTGCAGGGAAACCCTTGTTGTGACCCGTGAGTAGCTTGCCATGTCTTGCTGCTCGACGAGCCATCGACGAGGGTCGGTGGGGTGACACCACCCCTCAGCGGGGCGACCGGGTGAGGCGCGGCCGCCCCGCTGCTCACGAAGTGGGCAAGAAGACACAGTTCACGTCCGGGGGGACAATGGCCCGGTGAAACTCGAACGCAAACATGCGCTTGTCCTGCTGGGGATCGCCGTCTGGAACGTGGTCACGTACCTGCGCTTCATCAAGGCGCTCGTCGACACCGAGGGTCGCCCGACCGGGTACTACGTCGCGCACACCATCCTGATCATCGTGAACCTGCTGATCGCCGCCCTGCTCGGCACCTGGGGTGTCCGGGCCTACAAGGCGGCAAAGGTCAGCGCCGCACAAAACTCGACGGTGTGACCCCGAGCATCTTCCGGAAGTGCCGGTTCAGGTGCGACTGGTCGTAGAAGCCGGCCAGCGTCGCCACCTCGGCCGCCGGGCGCCCGTCAAGCAGGTACCGCCGAGCCAGGTCCACCCGCCGCCCGGTCAGATACCGATGCGGCGGCATGCCGTACTCCCGGCTGAACGCTCGCACCAGATACGCCGGATGCGCGTGCACGAGCTTCGCCGCGTCGTCCAGCGTGATCCCGGCGGGCACATTCGCATCCAGTACGTCGCGCAGCCGCGAAGCGACTCCTGGATCGCGCAGCTCGGCCGGATCGACGACCTGGCGACGGAGATGCTGCTTCAGCCGTTCTTCGATCAGCGTCAGCCGGCTCTGCGCCTCCAGATCCTCCCGGCCGTCGACCAGGATTCCGTGCAACTGGTGAATCCGGTGCCTCAGCAGCGGATCGACGTACTCGGGCTGGTCGACGGCCGCACCGATCAGGTTGTCGCCGAGCCGATCGGGCTCCAGGTACAGCACCCGCTTGCGGAAGCCCTCGGGTCGGACCGACCGCCCGTCGTGCGGCACGTGCGGCGGTAGCAGCGAGACCTGCGCCTGGGCGAGGCCGTGCTCGCGGTGGTCCAGGTCGTAGCGGACGGCGCCCTCGTCCACGATCAGCACGGTCCAGGCGTCGTGCGTGTGACTCGGGTACGCGTGCGACGGGAAGTGGGCGTGCAGGACCTCGACGACCCCGCTCAACCCGGGCCGCCACGCCTTGACCTCGGCGCCACCACTCACGGTCAAGAACATACGCTTCCTTCCGTGAAGGTCTACATCAGCGCGGACATGGAAGGCATCACCGGACTCGTCGACGCGGAGGACGTCCAGCCGCCGGGCCGGGACTACGAACGCGGCCGCGTGCTGATGACCGAGGACGTGAACGCCGCCGTCCGCGGCGCGTACGGCGCCGGCGCGACGTCGGTCCTCGTGAACGACGCCCACGGCCCGATGCGCAACCTCCTCCCGGAACTGCTCGACCCCCGCGCCACGCTGATCAAGGGCCGCCCGAAGCCGATGGGCATGATCGAGGGCCTGACCAGCGAGTACGACGCCGTGCTCTGCGTCGGCTTCCACGCCCGCGCCGGCGTTCTCGGCGTACTCAGCCACAGCTTCATGGGCCACGAGATCGAGGACATCTGGCTCGACGACGAGGCCACCGGCGAGATCGGCCTCCTCCACGCCGCGTCCTCGGCGTACAGCGTACCGGTTGCTCTCCTGACCGGTGACGACACCGCCTGCGCGGAGATGAAGGCCTGGGATCCCGCTGTCGCCACGATCCCGGTCAAATACGCCAAGGACCGCTTCGCCGCCCAGTTGGTCCCCGTCGCCGAGGCCCGCGCCGCGATCGAAACCACCACCACCGAAGCCCTTCGCACCCTCCCCGGCATCACCGCCAACCCCGCCACCACCCGCCGCCTGACCGTCCGCTGGCAATCCGCCTCGGTCACCTCCCACCTCACCGCCATCCCCGGAGTCACCCGCCGCGACGACCGCACAGTGACCGTCGAAGGCGACACCCTCCACCTCTACCGCCTCTTCAACCTCTTCCTCCGCGTAGCCACGGCCGTCACCTCCAACCCGCCGTACTGCTAGAGGTTTGGAACGTACAAGCCAGGCAGGTGTGCGGCAGGGCAGTCTGCTGGGGTGACTGATGAAGCTGAGCCGATCCGGTTCGACACGAAGATCGCGGTCCTGCTGCGGGACGACCTTGCGGTCTGGCAGCGCTTGAACGTGACGGCTTTCATGGTGAGTGGGATCGCGGGGACGCATCCTGAGGTCGTCGGGGAGCCGTACGAGGATGCTGACGGGACCCGGTATCTGCCGATGTTCCGGCAGCCGGTGCTGGTGTTCGAGGGCTCGAAGGAGTTCATGGCGATCGCGCATGAGCGGGCGCTCCGGCGAGAGATCGAGCACTCCGTCTTCACGCAGGACTTGTTTGCTACTGGCAACGACCGGGACAACCGCGCCGCGGTCCGGGCGGTCCCGACGGCCGAGCTCGACCTGGTCGGCATCGCCGTCTACGGCCCGAAGAACGCAGTCGACAAGGTCCTCAAGGGCGCCACGATGCACCCCTGAGGAGGTAGCGCTCGGGGGCGAAGGGCGTGAGCTCCGGCGCTCGCACGTTGTCCAGGACCAAGGGGACGACGTGTCGCGCGGTGCCGGGGGCGAGGGTCAGGCCGAGCATTCCGTGGCCGGTGGCGACGTACAGGCCCTGGTGGCCGGGGATCGGGCCGATCAGCGGCAGGCTGTCGGGGGTGGCGGGGCGCATGCCGGCGAAGGTTGCCGTTGACAACCCGGGGCGCCAGTCGGCGAAGTAAGGCGTCACTCGATCGAGGACGGTGGCCAGGCGGCGTTCCGCGATCGGACCGCCCGGCCGGCCCAGGTCCAGCCGTGCAGCAACGCGAACGCCGTCTGCAAACGGAGTGACCGCGATACTCGGCTCGACCAGCTTCACCGCGACCCTCGGCGCGAGCCCAGTCCCGGCCGTGGTGATGCTGTAGCCGGTCGCAGCCATCAAAGGAATCCGCACGCCCAGTACGGCGAGAAGCTCGGTCGACCACGCACCTGCGGCCACCAGGAGACGGTCGGCGGTGAACGTACCCGCACTGCTCTCGACCCGCCACCCCGGACTGAGGCGGCTCGCCGTACCGATCACCAACCGGCCGCCGGCTTTGGCGAGCTCAGAGCGCAACGCATGCAGGACGTGCTCCGGCCGCACTTGCACCTCGTCGACAGCGTGCACAGCACCAGCCACCGCAGACCCCAGCGCAGGTTCGCGCAGCCGTGCCGCATGCCCGTCCAGGATCTCGTAGCCGCCCTTGTATCCAGCGGCCGTTGTAGCTTCCGCCAGCTGAGCCACGTCATCCAGACCGGACTGTGTCACCGCGGCCATCAACAGACCGGTTTGCCGCAGCTCCAGATCCGCCATCTCCTGCAACCGCCCGAAGTCGTCCACACATCCGGCACCGAGATCCAGTACGGCGCGCAGCCCGGCGGAGTACCTCCGGGCCGAACCGCTGCGCACGAAACCGACGATCCACCGCAGCAAGGTAGAAGTCAGCCGCGGCGAGACGCTGAACGGGGCCGCACGATGCAGGGCCTGACGGGCGGAGTGCAGCAGTACGCCGGGACCCGACAACGGAGCCGAGAGCGCCGGGACGACCCAGCCGGCCGCTGCCGGGGAAGCGAAGCCGGCCTGCGGCCCCGCATCCAGCACGGTCACGTCGGCGCCGGCCCGGGCCAGTGCGACAGCAGACCACAGACCGATCACCCCGCCGCCGATCACGATGATGCGCATCGGCGACCTACTGCCCGGCCGCGAACGACGCGAGGAACGTCCGGGTCCGCAGCTCCTGCGGCTTGCCAAGGATGTCGGCAGGCGAACCCTGCTCGACGATCCGGCCGCCGTCGACGAATACGACCCAGTCCGCCACATCCCGCGCGAACGGGAGCTCATGCGTCACCAGCACCATGGTCATCCCGTCATCGGCGAGCTCACGCATCACACGCAGTACCTCCGCGGTGGATTCGGGGTCCAGCGACGACGTCGGCTCGTCGAACAACAGCACCGAAGGCTTCAGCGCCAGGGCCCGCGCTATCGCGACCCGCTGTTGCTCACCGCCCGACATCTGCTCCGGGTACGCCACTCCGCGATGAGCGAGCCCGACCCGGCGCAGCAACTGCACGGCCCGCTCCAACGCGGCCTGCTCGGGTACGCCGGCCCGCAGTTGCGCGAGCATCACGTTCTCGACCGCGGTCAGATGCGGGAAGAGGTTGAACCGCTGGAACACCATGCCGACCGACTGCCGCAACCGCGCGAGATCACGGCACTGCACGTCGTCTCCGCTGAAGATCGTCTCGCCCGCTACCTCCAGCAGACCGTGGTCCGGTCGCTCGAGCAGGTTCAGGCACCGCAGCAATGTGGTCTTGCCGCCACCACTCTGGCCGATGATCGCGACGATCTTCTGGTGCCGGACGGTCAGGCTCACACCGTCGAGCACCAGTCGTCCGTCGAAGGACTTGCTCAGGTTCTCGATCCGTACGACGACATCGCTCAACGCGCGCACGGTCATGCCGAGGCCCCTTCCAGCAGAGCACGTGCGGCCTTGAGCCGCCGCCGGCGCCTTGGGGTCAACGGCACTCCGGCGCGGATCCGCCGCTCCAGCCACAGCAGGCCCTGCGACAGCGGGTAGCACAGCACGAAGTAGATGGCCGCGATGACCAGATAGACCTCCAGCGCCCGGAACGTCGCCGAGGTGATCAATCGGCCCTCTGACATCAGCTCCGCTGCCGAGATGGTGACCAGCAACGACGTTGACTTGAGCAGATCCACCAGCATCGTGTTCGTGCCTGGCAGCGCGGACCGCAGTGCCTGCGGAAACACGACGTACGCGAAGGTGCTGACCCGGCTCAGGCCGAGCGCCTCCGACGCCTCCTGCTGACCGCTGTGGACGCCGGCTATCGCGGACCGGAAGATCTCCGACAGGTACGCCGCGTAGAACACGATCAGGCTCACACAGCCGGCGCTGAAGACGTCCAGCTTCAGGCCGGCCGATGCCAGGCCGAAGTACGTCACGAAGATGATCGCGAGCAGCGGGATGTTCTTGAACAGCTCGGTGTAGATCGCAGCTGGGATCCGGAGCAGGCGATGCCGGCTCACCCGGAGCAGCGCGAGTGCCAGACCCAGTACGGCGGCGCCCGCGAAGCCGGCGATCGTGTAGAGGACCGTCCGTTCGAGCCCGTCCAGCAGAGCGGGCGCGTAGTCGGACCAGGGCACCTCGAAGAGTTGGGTGATCATGAGATGCTCGGCGGCTGCCAGTCGGCGGGCCGGTCGACCCCGCGCCGGGTGGCGGCGATCTCCCGTGCCGGCTTCAGGAACTGGTCCGGCGCGCCGCCGTACTTCTCGATCAGCTTGGTCATCTCGCCTGATCCGTACATGGCCCGGATCTGTTCCGAGATCGCCTTCTCCAGCGCGGTCGCCTGCTTGGGCAGGTAGAACGCGGTCATGTACGAACGGAAGTACTCGTACTGCGGATGCTCCTTCACCTCCGCGTCCGACGGGGGAGTGAGGTACTGCGTCTCCACCTTGAGCTCGGGCCGTTCCTTCTGCGCCGCGAGGACCAGCAGCGGATCCAGGAAGCCCGCGTTGATCCGGCCGGCGCCGAGATCGTCGAAGACACCGTTCCCGTCCGGGTACGCGTGCAGCTTGGCGCCGGGTACGGCCTGGATCGACTTCACCCAGACATAGCCCTCGACCGTCCCGAGATCCTTACCCTGAAGGTCTTCCACGGTCTGGTAGTGCTCACCGGAGCGGACCGCCATCGCGGGCGGCGAGTAGTACGGCGGATCCGTGAACAGCCCCTGTTTCTGCCGTTCCGCGGTCCAGGCGACCCCGCCGATGGTGATGTCGACCCGCCGGGACTGGACGTTGGCCAGCATGCCGGCGAAGTCGGTGACCTCGGGCTTGACCGTCAACCCGAGCTTGCCGGCCACGGCATTCAGGATGTCGGCGTCCAGTCCGGCCATCTTGTCGCCCACCAGCGAGGTGTACGGCGCGTACGGCTGGATCGCGACCTTGAGCACCCCGGGCTCGATCGTGCCGAGCGCGGCGGCGGCGTCCGAGACCGGGGCTTTGGACTCACCCCCGCACGCGGTCAGCGTGGCGACCACCAAGGCGGCGGCAGTGAGTGAGGAGACGACCCGGGAGCGGGCCAAGAAGGTTCTCGACATGGCGTACCTTTCCGTGCCTGACCCCGATTTCTTCCAGGCTAGAAAGGCAGGTCGCCAGAGTCATTGGACGACTGATCCATGATTCGTCGCAAATCTGCGGCCCGCGTCGTACGCTTCGTACAAGATGCTTTCCGCTCCGTTGGCCCAGCAGATCGCCCGGGACACCTCCGAGGTGATCGGCTACAACGTGCTCATCACCGACGACCATGGCATCGTCATCGGCAGCGGTGACCCGAGTCGGCTGGGTAGTTTCCACGAGGCGTCGGTCGACGTACTCGCGTCGCAGCAAGCGGCCTGGCACACGGCGGCCGAGGCCCAGCGGCTGCGCGGGGTGAAGCCCGGGATGACACTGCCGATCGTGATCGACGGCGAGGCGGTCGGCACGGTCGGCATCACCGGGTCGCCGCGCCAGGTCCGCCGGTTCGGGCTGGTGGTCCGCAGGCAGACCGAGATCCTGCTGCAGGAGTCCGTCGAGCTCCGGTCTCTGCTGCTGCGCGAACGTGCCCTCGAGGAACTGGTCCGCGACATCGGCTCGTTCGACCCGGACGTGGTCGATCCCGCGTTCCTGGTCGCGCGGGCCAAGGAACTCGGCTTCGACCTGACCGTGCCGCGGACTGTCGTGGTCGTCGAGATGGACGAGCCGCTACCGGGCGGGACCGGCGACGTCGCCACCCTTCGCCCAGAGGTGCTCCGGACTTTGCGGCAGACTTTCGGGTCAGCCGCCCTGGTGGCGGGCATGACCGCTGGGCGCTTCGCCGTACTGCCGGTGCTGAAGCGGGACAGCAGACTGCAGTTCGGTGAGCGTGCCGTCCAGGCCATCACCAGCGCGCACGGCTTCGTGTCGCGGGCGGGCGTGGGTGGACCGGCGCGAGGGATCTCCGCGCTGCACGAGGCGTACGCCGACGCCGGCGATGCGCTCCGCCTCGGCAAGGGGTGCGATCCGGGCGCATCGGCGTACGTGATCGACGGCCTGCGCGGGCATCAGGTGCTCGCCGCGGTCGGTCATCGTGCCCGGGCTCGCCTGCTCAGCCTGGTGGCGGGCGACCTGGCGACGCACGCGGACTGGCCGGAGTTGCGGACCACCCTGATCGCCTGGTGTGAGAGCGGCTTCAACCTGGTCCGGACCGCGGAGGCCCTGCACATCCACCGCAACACCCTGATCTACCGGCTGGAGAAGGTCGAACGCCTGACCGGCCGGCCCTGGCGGGATCACCGCGGCACCCTCACCATCTACCTGGCCTGTCTGGCGTCCCAGCTGGACTAGCGGGGGATGAAGGTTTGCCAGGTTTTGCCTCGGTCGGTGCTGGTGGCTACCTGGATGGCTCGCTGGTTGGAGACTCTCGGGCCGTAGAGGAGTTGGGTGTCGCCGGTCAGGTGGGTGAAGGTGCCGGGGGTTCCGGGCTCCGGTTCGGCGCCGTCGGTGGTGATTCGGTAGAGCTGGGGTGTTCGGTGGCCGGATCGGGCGCCGAGCATGACCGCGGTGCCGTCGTCGAAGGCGACCGGCGCGGCCTTCAGGTTCTGGGGAACTTGCTGGACCGTCGTCCAGTGGGCGCCTCGATCGGTCGAGAGCCGCATCGATGCGACCGTCTCGCTCCGGCTGTCGATGGCGACCGCGGTCGCCACCAGGGTGCTGCCGTCCGGGCTGACCGTCAGTCGTCCGCGCTGGTTGGTCTCGTCGAGCGGTGCCGACTCCCAGGACGTTCCACCGTCGTCGGTCCAGATGATGTCCGTCCGGCCGATCCCCGACAGCATCCAGCAACGGCCGGTGGTGTCGCAGAAGGGTGACCTCGTGCCCTGCGTCTGCAGCATGCGGACGGTCCACTCCTCGGGGTTCACGACGACGATCCGTCCCGGCACGATCCGGTCGGTGAGGATCTCGCCACGCTGGAAGGTCCTGGTCGGCAGGACGTACCGCAGCCGCGACGTCACCGGGCCGTCGTAGGTCAGCCGGAACAGCACGGTCGTGTCTCCGGTCAGCGTGCCCTCCCGCGGCGGGGCCACCGCGATCGCCTCATCGCCGGTGCGTAGTGTTACGTACGGCACCGACCACTCCGGAGCGATGGCCTTGGCGCCGTCCCGGTCGATCACCGCCGAGTAGCGGCACCTCGGACCGGTGGAGCAGTCGGCCCAGCCGGCCGCCCAGCGGTTCGGCGTCACCATCGTGATCGACCGCACCTGGGCCGACGCCGCGTTCACGACGGTGGACCCGTCCTTCACGGCGGACGCGGGAAGGATGGCGGTCGGTGGGTCAATGCCCCCGGTCCGGCCGGTGATCCCGACGACGAGCGCGAGTACGACGGCTGTGGTGGCGGCCGCGATGCCGACGATCAGCAGCGGTGGCCAGCGCCGGGGTACGCCGAGACGCTCCAGCCGCTCGACCAGGTGAGCGTAGGAGCGGTCGACGATCGCGCGCACGCGCGGCACAGTCACCCCCGGGGTAGCCAGCAGCCTCCGCCCCCTTCGACGTCCCGGGGGCAGAGGCTGGTTGCGGAGTGAAGTTTAGATCACGTCACACGCGGCGGAAAATGAGCGCTCGCTTCACTTCCTGAATGGCCTTCGTGACCTCGATGCCGCGGGGGCAGGCGTCGGTGCAGTTGAAGGTGGTCCGGCAGCGCCAGACGCCTTCCTTGTCGTTCAGGATCTCCAGCCGCTGCTCGGTGCCCTCGTCGCGGCTGTCGAAGATGAACCGGTGCGCGCCGACGATCGCCTGCGGGCCGAAGTACTGGCCGTCGGACCAGAACACCGGGCAGGACGTCGTACACGCGGCGCACAGGATGCACTTGGTGGTGTCGTCGAAGCGGTCCCGGTCGGCCTGGGACTGGATCCGCTCCCGGGTCGGCTCGTGGCCGCTGGTGACCAGGAACGGCATCACCGAGCGGTAGGCGTCGAAGAACGGCTCCATGTCGACGACCAGGTCCTTGAGCACCGGCAGGCCCTTGATGGGCTCGACGGTGATCTCCTTGTCCGGGTTCAGGTCCTTGATCAGCGTCTTGCAGGCCAGCCGGTTCCGGCCGTTGATCCGCATCGCGTCCGAGCCGCAGACGCCGTGCGCGCAGGACCGCCGGAAGGTCAGCGTGCCGTCCTGCTCCCACTTGATCTTGTGCAGGGCGTCCAGGACCCGGTCGGTCGGCTGCAGGGTGACGGCGTACGTCTTCCACTCGGCCTCGTCGACGACCTCGGGGTTGTACCGCAGGATCTTGACCTTGACGTCCATCAGTACTTCCGCTCCATCGGCTTGTAGCGGGTCTGGATCACCGGTTTGTAGTCGAGCCTGATGTTGACTGTTTCGCTACCGTCCTCGGCAACTGAGATCTCGCGGTACGCCATCGTGTGCCGCATGAAGTTGACGTCGTCCCGGGTCGCGTAGTCCTCCCGGAAGTGCCCGCCGCGCGACTCCTTGCGGGCAAGTGCGCCCTCCACCAGCACCTCGGCCAGGTCGATCAGGAAGCCGAGCTCGACCGCCTCGAGCAGATCGGTGTTGAACCGCTTGCCCTTGTCCTGGACCCCGACCTGGGCGAACCGCTGCTTCAGCGCCTCGATGTCGACCAGCGCCTGCTTCAGCGAACCCTCGGTCCGGTACACCTGCGCGTTCAGGTCCATGGTCGCCTGCAGATCGGACCGGATCGCCGCGATCCGCTCCTCGCCGGCCGAGTTCCGCAGTCCCTCGACCAGGTCGACGACGTACGCCTCGGGCTGGGCAGGCAGTTCCTCGAAGACCGCCGTCTCCGCGTACTCCGCGGCCGCGATCCCCGCGCGCCGGCCGAACACGTTGATGTCGAGCAGCGAGTTCGTGCCGAGCCGATTCGCGCCGTGCACGGATACGCAGGCGACCTCACCCGCGGCGTACAGGCCCGGGATCACGTCGTCGTTGTTGGCCAGCGCCTCGCCCTTGATGTTGGTCGGGATGCCGCCCATCGCGTAGTGCGCGGTCGGGAAGACCGGGATCTGCTCGGTGTACGGCTCCACACCCAGGTAGGTCCGCGCGAACTCGGTGATGTCCGGCAGCTTCGCGTCGATGTGCGCGGGCTCCAGGTGGGTCAGGTCGAGCATCACGTACGCGCCGTCCGGACCGCAGCCGCGACCCTCGCGAACCTCGTTCGCCATCGCGCGGGCGACCATGTCCCGGGGCGCCAGGTCCTTCACGGTCGGGGCGTAGCGCTCCATGAAGCGCTCGTTGTCCTTGTTCCGCAGGATGCCGCCCTCACCACGCGCGGCCTCGGACAGCAGTACGCCGAGACCTGCCAGGCCGGTCGGGTGGAACTGGAAGAACTCCATGTCCTCCAGCGGCAGGCCCTTGCGCCAGACGATGCCCATCCCGTCACCGGTCAGCGTGTGCGCGTTGGACGTCGTACGGAAGACCTTGCCGAAGCCGCCGGACGCGAAGATCACGGACTTGGCCGAGAACACGTGCAGCTCGCCGGTGGCCAGCTCGTAGGCGACCACGCCGCTCGCCTTGCCGTCGGTCATCAGCAGGTCGAGGACGTAGAACTCGTTGAAGAATTCGACGTTCTGCTTGATGCACTGCTGGTAGAGCGTCTGCAGGATCATGTGACCGGTGCGGTCGGCGGCGAAGCAGGAACGCCGTACGACGGCCTCACCGTGGTTGCGGGTGTGGCCGCCGAAGAACCGCTGGTCGATCTTGCCCTCGGCGGTCCGGTTGAACGGCAGGCCCATCTTCTCCAGGTCGAGGACCGCGTCGACGGCCTCGCGGCACATCACCTCGGCCGCGTCCTGGTCGACCAGGAAGTCACCACCCTTGACCGTGTCGAAGGTGTGCCACTCCCAGTTGTCCTCCTCGACGTTGGCCAGCGCGGCGCACATGCCGCCCTGGGCCGCGCCGGTGTGCGACCGGGTCGGGTAGAGCTTGGTGAGCACCGCGGTCCGGGTCCGCTTGCTGGACTCGAGGGCGGCGCGCATTCCCGCACCACCCGCGCCGACGATGATGACGTCGTACTGATGCTGCTGCATGACTTCCTTTATTTGCAGACCGACAACGTGGAGTTGGGGTCGAGGCAGGGGTCGAAGGTGAAAATCACCAGGGTGCCGAGGACGACGATGACGATCGCCGCCGTGATCAGCAAGGCCTTGAGCCAGAACCGGGTCTGGTCCTTCTCGGCGTAGTCGTTGACGATCGTGCGCAGCCCGTTGGTGCCGTGCAGCATCGCCAGCCACAGCATCAGCAGGTCCCAGACCTGCCACAGCGGGTTGGCCCACTTGCCGGCCACGAAGCCGAAGTCCAGCGCGGTGATCCCGCCGCCGAGCATCAGGTTCACGAACAGGTGGCCGAGCACCAGGACGACGAGGGCCAGGCCGGAAAGCCGCATGAACAGCCAGCTGTACAGCTCGAAGTTGGTCTGCCCGGACCGGTTCCGGCCGCCGCCCTTCAGGCTTCGCGACCGGCTGCTCGACCGGGGAGCCGCGATCTCACTCATCTCAGCCTCCGAACACGTGGGTCAGATGGCGGATGACGAACGGGACGAACAGAACGACCCAGATCACCCCGACGCCGATCATCATCTGGCGCTGGTAGCGCGGGCCCTTGGCCCAGAAGTCGACCAGGATCAGCCGGATGCCGTTGAACGCGTGGAACAGGATCGCGGCCACCAGGCCGACCTCGAGGAGGCCGACGATCGGGTTCTTGTAGGTGCCGATCACCTCGTTGTAGGCCTCCGGGGAGACCCGGACCAGCGCGGTGTCCAGCACGTGCACCAGCAGGAAGAAGAAGATCCCCACACCGGTGATCCGGTGCGCGACCCATGACCACATACCCTCCCGGCCGCGGTAGAGCGTGCCGGCTGGTTTGCTGGGCACCAGATCCTCCTCGTCGAGAACACCAAATCGTTCCGATGCTAGACCCGCTCGTCGAGGTGGAATGTCCTGACAGATGTGACATCGGTCGCGATGTGTGTGAGATCGGTCGCGTAGTGGCCCATCGGGCGGGGCCCGCAGTGGCCCTCGACGGTGAGCCTTCGATGCTCTTGACTTCAACTGAGCTTGAACGCGTTGGCTTACGGCACATCACAGCTGAGGGGAGAAACTACGGTGAGTTTCTGGATCTGTGCGACCTGTGCGGTCGAGCACTCCGAGCAGGTGGAGGTCTGCGCGATCTGCGCCGACGAGCGCCAGTGGGTGCCGGCCGACGGCCAGCACTGGACCACGCTCGAGGAGCTGGCCGCGGCCGGCACCCAGGTCACCATCGACGAGGTCGAGCCGGATCTGTACGGCGTCCGCTCGAAACCGCCGGTCGGGATCGGCCAGCAGTCGATGCTGCTCCGGACGGCCGAGGGCAACCTGCTCTGGGACCCGATCGGGTACATCGACGACGACGCCGTACGCCGGGTTCGTGAGCTCGGCGACGTGGTCGGGATCATCGCGAGCCACCCGCACATGTACGGCGTCCAGGTCGAGTGGAGCCACCGGCTCGGCGACGTACCGGTCTACGTGTCCGAGCCGGACGCGGAGTGGGTGGCCCGGCAGGATCCGGTGATCCGGACCTGGTCGGGCAAACTCATCCCGCTACCGAGCGTGACCGTGATCCAGCCGGGCGGGCACTTCCCGGGCAGCGCGGTCGTGCACTGGGCGAACGGTGCCGAGGGCAAGGGGGTGATCCTGTCCGGCGACACGATCTTCGCCAACCCGGACCGCACCTCGGTCAGCTTCATGCGCAGCTACCCGAACCGGATCCCGCTGTCCGGCGCGGTCGTCGACCGGGTCGCCCGCGCCCTCGACCCGTTCGAGTACGACCGCCTCTACAACAACTTCGGCTCCACGATCCCGGTCGACGCCAAGGCCGTCGTACGCCGCTCCGCCGACCGCCACGCCGCCTGGACCCGCGGCGACTACGACCACCTGACCTGATCGGCGCAGAAGGACAGGACGTATACGCCCACTGGCCGGCAGATCACGCTCGGAGTGACCTGCCGGGGCACGGGAATCGGCACTACCTCCTTCCTTCTGCTCAGGTGCGGCCGACTGCGAGGCCGTCGATCTGGACGAGCTTGCCGCTGGATGCGGAGACGAACTTCAGCGTGCCGCTGAAGAGCGTGCTCAGGACCGGGAGGCCGAGCAGGACTTGGCGGTGCGTGGTTGGGTAGGCCAGGTTCACCGTGGTCAGGCGGGTGTTCCCGGCGTACACCGCGACCGACCCACAGGTTGGGCAGCGAGTGGCGACCAGGAAGAACCGCTTGCCTTGCACGCTCCGCGTCAGGGACTTGCCGTACGCCGTGGTCTGCGTCGTCGTGCCGTAGTAGAACGTCGATCCGGTCGCCCGGGTCCAGCCGGTCGAGGCCATTGTCAGCGATCGGTCGTCGAGCGGCCGGGAGAAGCACCGGTCGGCACTCCACCCACCGACGTTCCCGAACTTGTCCTTCGCCCGAACGGAGGCGCAGTACTCGTACCCGGCCGCGACCGCGAGGTTCATCGACGTAGCGGTCGTGTTCGTCCACGGCTGCACATAGTCGCCGTACGGCCCGGCGGAGGTGGCCCGGCGGTAGCGCACGTCGTACGACGCGACCCCGCCGGCATCCGTGGCCGACACCGTCAGCGTCGCCGTCGCGGCGACCGACGACTGATACGCCGGCCCCATCATCCGAGCCACCGGCCCGGTGGCGTCGACGGTGAAGAAGCGGGAGCTCACGACCGTACGGCCGCTGGGCTCGGTGGCCTTCACGATGAGGGTGTGAGCGCCGCCGATCACGCCGGTGGCGCGGTACGGCGTCGTGCAGGGTGCCCAGGCGCCCGCGTCGAGACGGCACGTGGTCTGCGTGCCGGAGCTCAAGGCGGAGACGTCGAACGGGATGCTGACCGTCCTACCCGTCACGGCCGCGGTCGGCGGAATCGTCACGCTCAGGCCCTGCCACACGGGAGCCCGGATCCCTTCGACATAGCCTGCGAAGAGCGAGACCTCCTTTCCGAGCGTGCCGTCAGCAGCCACCGCGATCGTGCTGTAGGCGTTGGGGTGTCCCCAGAGGAGAAGGCGATCGGCACCGGGCGACCAGGACAACCGCTGCGGTGCGTAGGACACCGTCACCGATGGCGATACGCCGCCGGCCAGGGGGACGAGGCTCACGTGGTGTGTCGGCAAGACGCTCGTGTACGCGATCCAGCGCCCGTCGGGAGAAACCACTGGAGTCGTCCCAGCTTCCGTGCCGGCGTAGGTGCCGAGCACGGCGCCGTTGGCCTTGGCCTCGACCCGTTCCAACATGCCATGGTCTGCGTCCGCGACCACCAGTGCCTGCATGTCGGGCAACCAGCTCGGCTGCCAGACACCGCAGCGGACCTTGACGGGGTCGCCGGTGGGGAGGGTGACCACCCAGACGCAGATCTCCTCCCCGTTCCCGCCCTGTGCGTAAGCCAGTCTGCTCCGGTCGGGCGACCAGGCGATGTCCCAGACAGTGCCGGCCGACGCCACCCTGACCGGCGTCGAGACGGCCGACGAGTCTGCCCTGACGGTCCACAGAGCTCCGTCCGCCGCGTACGCCAGGTACCGGCCGTCGCTCGAGGCGGCCATCTCGCCGACGTCCTGCGACGGGGTGCCCGAGCCGACCGGGACCGGTTGTGTTCCGTCCGGCAACGCCCACTGGTACAGCCCACCGTTGCTATAGGCAAGAACATCCGAGGTCCGCCGCGGCGCCTGAGCCGTGGTCGGTTCGCCGTCGCCGATCTGGTTCCGGGCGGAGACGGCGTACGTCGCGCCGGCCGGCGGGTTTGAGTCCGTCCAGCGTGATGTCGTCTCCTCCTCGACCCGAGCCGCCTGGAATGTCGTCTCGATCCCGTCGACCAAGCGGTGCACGGTGTAGCCGGTGACCTCGCTCTCGCCGTTGTCGGCGGGCAGGTCCCAGCTCAAATCGACACCGGTGAGCGTTCCGATGGCCTTCAAGTTCTTCGGCGGTCCCGCCGTACCCAGACCGGTGACGGTCAGGGCAGCGTGGTGCCGCCCTCGGGTCGTGCTGTCCGTCATTTCCAACTGAGCAGACCGAGTTCCGGCTGCCGATGGCCGTGCGACCACGTCAACGGTGCAGGTCGCGCCAGCGGCAAGAGTTGCCGGGCAGTGGTTCGTTTGGATCGTCCAGTCGCCTGACGTCGTTCCGACGACGGACGGCTGGCCGAGCTCGACCTGCGTGGTACCGGTGTTCCGGATGGTGACCGCCTTCGGCTCCGACTGCTGGCCCACGGCGACACGGCCGGCGTCGATCGGGCTGACGGCGACCGCTGCGAGCGGCTGAGCACTGTTCACTCTGAGTTCCAGGACCACGCGCGGACTGTCGCCCTCGTCCGTCCGGCAGACGCCATCGGCCGTCGCTGTCAGCGTAGTGATCGGCCGGAAGTCGTCGGCGTAGGCGAGCTGATCAACCCGCAGGGTCCCGGCGAACGGGCATTCGAAGGCTGACTGGCGAATCGACACATGCCGAGCCGCTTCGGGGGCCACCTCGTACACCCCCGGGCCGGGGAGATCGGGCAGGGTGACCGACAAGTCGACGGAGTGAAGCGTGCGATGACGCGTGTAGGCCCAGGTCTCGTCGAACGAGGTCGTCACCTGGTCGAGCGTCCGGCCGGCGCCGTCGGCATCGACCGACAATGCGTTCACGGATCCGGTGTCGACGGCGGCGGACGGCCTCGTCGCTGTCACGATCGCACTGGGCGGTGAGGCACCGTCGGCGTTACCGGCGGTGACGCGGTACTCCGCTGTGCTGCCTGCCGGAAGGGTGTGATCCGCCCAACTCATCGCATTGCCGCTGATCCGGCCGGAGACGTTCTGCCAGTCTTCCGTGGGAAGTCGTCGCTCGACCTGGAACCAGGCGGCGCGCAGGACTCCGAACCAGCTGATGCCCTGCCCGTTCAGGATCGGGTACGGCGTGGCGATGGGAGCGTCAGTCGGTGCGGCGACCGCGGTCCCGCCCACGCCCGCCAGGATCTTGCCGCCTGGGTAACCCGGAGCGGCCACGGCGATGCGGGCCTGCGCGTACCCTGCGGTGTCCCGCTCGTAGACGACGTCGACCGTGCAGGCCTGGCTCGGCGCGAGGATGGTCCCGGCGCACCGGTCGGTGGCGACCTTGTAGTACTGGCCGCTGGCGACGGCCGGGTCGACGGTGGCCGCACCGAGTGTCCCGGTGGCCGCGTCGCCGGCGTTGGTCAGCGTCACCGTCGCCTCGACCGGATTCGACCGGCCTGCCTCGGGCATGGTGACCGGCGCCGGGGTGACCAGCGGGTGCGGGCCGTCGCCGGCGAATCGGAGGAAGCCCTGCGACGAGGTCGAGCCGTTCGAGGCGGCACACTCGACGATCCAGCTGGCGGCGATGCTGGTGACGGTGTCGCCGTCGTACTCCACGCTGTCGACGGTGAGGGTGCCGGACTTCACGGCCGCGTGTTGGTTCTGGAACGTACGGCACACGTTGCCGATGCTGCCCACCGATGTGGTGCGCACCGCCGCCACGTCGTACGTCGTCCCGTTGGCGAAGCGCTGGCCGATGGGTGGTCCGAACCACGTGTTCGACAGGTGGAGCTCCCCGTCGTCCTTGGTGGTGGCCGAGATGATCTCGGTGTCGTCGGTGATCCGCTTGACGCCAAAGGAGTTGTCGAGGAGCAGGACGTCCGTCGTGATGACGCCCATCGCGGTCTCGTCACCGAATGCGGCGTGGGCGATGAAGGGGACCGTGATGGCCGCGAGGGCGGCGGCCAGGGCAGCACGGAACAGGGCGGGTTTGCGGGCGCGGCGCATTGAATCTCCAGGGCAGGGGACTCCGGCGCACCCCGAGATCGCACCGGCGAAAGGCAAAGAACTATCGGGAAACGGACCAGACCGCAAGTCTGTTGCAGCTTTGTGCAATCAGGCGGCGAGGCGGCCCTCGGCGAGGCGGGTGTGGAGGGCGAGCATGTGGCGGATGCAGGTGGTCCAGTCGTAGAGCTCGGCCCGGCGGCGGGCCGCGGCTCTGCGGCCGGGGAGCTGGGCGAGAGCCAGTACGGCGTTCGCCAGGGCGCCGGGGTTGGCCGGTGCCCAGCGGCCGCAGGTTTCGTCGACGAGTTCGCGGGCGCCGCCGGTGTTCGCGGTGACGACCGGGGTGCCGGCGGCCAGGGCTTCCAGTACGGCCAGGCCGAAGGTCTCGCCCGGACACACGGACAGGGCGACGTCGGCCTCGGCCAGGTGCGTGGCCAGCGTCCGGCGGCCGTCGACGTACCCGTGGAAGGTCACCGGCGCGGAGCCGGCGATCTCGAGGAGCTCGTCGAGATGCGGGCCGGTGCCGTAGACGTCCATCCGCAGGTTCACGCCCCGGCGGTACAGCTCGGCGGCCGTGGCGACCGCGAGGTGCGGGCTCTTCTCGCGGGACAGCCGGCCGGCGTGCACCAGCTTGAGTACGCCGTCGTCCACCGGCTCGGCGAGTGACGGGTGGAAGGTGTCCAGGTCGACGCCGAGCGGGATCCGGACCAGCGGCGTGGTCACCTCGTCGAACTCGGCCGCGGCGTAGCGGGACGTCACCACGACGGCGTCGTACGTCCGGCTGAGGAGTTTGTAGAGCGCGCCCACTCCGGCCGCAACGCCGAGCTGCCGGCCGGTGCGCAAGGACAGCATCGCGTCCAGGCGTTCGTGGCTGAACAGGACCGAGCCGATGTCGTTCCTGCGCGCCCACCGGGCCACGGGCAGCAACGTCGACTTGTCCGAGATCTCCACGGTCGTCGGCCGGAAGCGTTCGAGGGTCTCGATCACCTTCCAGGGATCGGTGATCAGCCGGTAGCCACCGCCGACCTTCGGGGCCTTCATCCGGACCACCGTGCCGAACTCGGTCTCGATCACCACGTCCCGTTCGCCCGGCGTGATCACGATCCGCTCCGCGCCGGCTTCGACGTACCCCTGACCGACATGCTCGATCGCGGTCCGCATCCCTCCCGACGTAGGCCCGACGAAGTTGGCCAACTGAGCGATCCGTAGTTGGGTCATGGGGCCTCCCGGCCTGGACTGAGGAGCGCAGGGAGCGCAGCGACTGGAGCGACGAGGGAAGGCCGGGAGTTAAAGCCCCATGACCCCGCCGGCGCCGGAGGCCCGGCCAAAAGTACTGTCATGCGACCCGCCGTACGGCGGCTGCCTCGCGGACCTCGGCGTAGTGGCGGTCGACCAGGTCGTCGACTACCGCCGGCCAGGTTCGGGACTGCACGCGTTCCAGGCCGGCGGCGGCCATCCGGCTGCGAGCTGTCGGGTGGTCGAGCAGGGTCTTGACCGCCTGCCGCAGCGATCCGGGCTGACCGGGCTCGAACAGCAGGCCGTTCTCGCCCGGGCGGATCAGGTCGAGCGGGCCGCCCGCGGCCGGGCCGACGGTCGCGACGCCGGACGCCTGCGCCTCCTGGATCGTCTGGCAGAACGTCTCGTGTTCCCCCGTGTGCACGAACACGTCCAGGCACGCGAAGATCGAGGCCAGGTCGGCGCCCCGGCGCATCCCGAGGAAGGTTGCGCCGGGCAACGTATGCTCCAGCGACGCGCGGTCCGGGCCGTCGCCGACGATGACGATCCGGCAGCCCAGGTCGGTCAGCTCGGCGAGCCGGCGGACCTTCTTCTCCGCGGCCAGGCGGCCGACGTACCCGACGATCGGCCTGCCGTCCGGAGAGATCTCCCGGCGCCAGCTCTCGTTGCGGTGCTGGGGATCGAACAGATCCAGGTTCACGCCGCGCCCCCACAGGTGAACCCGGGGTACGCCGCCCTGGACCAGCGCCTCCACCGACGCGGTCGACGGTGCGAGTGTGCGATCGGCCCGCGAGTGCGTACGCCGTACCCAGCGCCAGATCCCGCGGTCCGCGGCGGCGAACCAGGGGTACTGGCGGGCGAACCCGGCGATGTCGGTCTGGAAGATCGCCACCGTCGGCAGCCCGAGCCGGCGCGCGGCCCGCAGCCCGTAGGCGCCGATGATGAACGGCGAGGCGAGATGGACCAGGTCCGGCTTGAAGTCGGCCATCGCCCGCTCGATCGACGGATCGGGCAGGCCGACCGGGAACTCCTTGTAGCCGGGCGTCCGGAAGCTGCGGGCGCGGATCACCGCGACGTCGCCGTAGCTGTCCGGGCCGGGGCCGGGGGCAATGATCAGCAGCTCGTGCCCGCGGGCACGCAGCCGATCGGCGACGTGGCGAGCCGTGTTCGCCACGCCATTGATCTGCGGCAGGAAGGTCTCAGCCACCATCACGATGCGCACACCTCGGAGGTTCCCCACCGCGCATGAACCCTCGGCGACACTCTCGTGACCCCGCGTGGATGCCCTGTCGACGGGTCCGGGGCCGGTGGATGGCCGTCAGGTGACCGGCATCCCGGCTCCGCCAAACTTCGTGTTCACTTCAGGTTCACCGGCAACCCCGATCCAGGTGGTGATCGGGGTTGCCGGTGGTCTGGTTACGGCGATCCGAGCAGGTGCGCCATCGAGCGACGGACCAGGTCGGTCCGCATCGCCTGTGTGGTCAGGCCTTCGGCTCCGAACCCGACGTACACCGTGTCTGTCGTGGTGACGCCGGCGCCCTCGTTGAAGGCGGTGGTCGTGCGGATCCAGTCGTTCGGGTTCGCCGCCGAGCCAGGCGGCGGACCGGCCACCGTCCAGCCGCCGAAGTCGGTCTCGAACGAGGTCTGCTCCGTGGTGGCGCCGGTGACCGTGGTGTCGTCGACGAACGCACCAAGGCCCTGCGTGCCCCAGTCACTGACGTAGCTGATCGAGAGCTCGACCTGCTTGCCGGCGTACGGCGTGAGGTCGATGCTCCAGTCCTGCCAGCCCGCGCTGGATCCGGATGACGCGTTCCAGCTTCCGGTGGTGCCGGTGGGTGAGCAGTCCGTGCCCTGGTAGTGCGCCAGTTGCGGATGCAGGTCCGCCACCCAGCCGGCCGGACAGCTCTGGCCGGTGTCTTGCGCCGTGTGGCCGTTCCTGTCCGGCAGCGTCGTCCAGTCGTCCTGTCCGACGGTGTGGGCCTCGACGAACACGAAGTCCCAGTCCGCCTCGGTGTTGTAGGAGAACTTGAACGACAGCGAACCGGACGTCGCTCCGGTGAGGTCCACGGTCCGGAGCAGCCGCTTGTAGCTGATGTCCGCGCGCTGGCTGTACACGTACTGCGAACCGGTGAACGGCTCGAACGGCGCACCTCCAGGCCGGTTCCACTTCAGCGGTGCTGAGCTGGCGAACTGCGGGAACTGGGCCCTCGGCAACACACTCGACGTCAGTACGAACGCCGCCGTGTGGTTCTGGTTGTTCGCCGAGTCGCCGCCGTTGAGCGTTGCGGCGAACCCGTCGAAGGCGCCGCTCTCCCCGCGGATCGGGACCGGGTCCCCGTTGACGTCGCTACCGCTGTTGTCGACGTAGCTGTAGGCACCCAGCCAGTACTGCTCGAAGTCGTTCAGCAGTGGGAGGCAGGGGTACTGGTTAGGCGTCGTGCACTCGCCCTGCTGCTCCTCGAACGGGTTGTAGAAGTACGCGCCGTCCGCACTGCTCGCGAACGCGGCGTACTTGCCCGTGTAGAGCAGCTTGCCGCCCTCGTTGAGGTAGTCACGGACGGACAGCTCGAGGTCGAGCGCCAGTTCGGCCGCTGTGCCAGGGACCTGGCCGGCCTCCCGCGTGATGATGTCGTCGCCGGTCTCCCACACGACGGCCTTGTAGTGGGACAGCACGCCCAGGTGGTGTGGTGCGGTCCGGTTGTTCGCGTCCACGTCGTACACGTCCGAAGAGATCCCGGCCGCGGTGAGTGTGGCGGCGTACTCGTCGGCGTACTTGGCGGTCGTGACGCCCTGGGCCGGGCTGATCCCGGTGACGTCCTCGGCGGCGAGGATCAGCACCGTCCCGCCGATGTCGGTGGAAACCTTGTAGGTGAAGTGATCGCTCGCGACCGGTCCGGTCCCCGGCTTGACGCCGCTGAACCACACCTCGACCGAGTCGCCGGGCTTGGTACCGCGTACTGTCCCGCGGAACTCGGCGTAGTAGTGGTCGTCGCTGTCGCCGTACCGCTCACCGCCGTTCCACTCCGACACCTTGTCGGTCACAGTGCGACCGCCGTTGACCTTGTAGTTGAGCTGCAGGCTCTGCAAGGCCCGCTTGGCCGTCACCGCGACCGGCTGCGTGGTGCCGTACGAGACCTCGAACGGATCGGCGACCAGGTCCGCGGCCTTCTGGCCGACCACGGAGACCGGATCGTCGGGATCGTGGGCGGACTTCGCGACCGACAGTGCGAACGGAACGTTCTTGGCGAACTCGGCCTGGATCAGGCCCTCGTCGTCGGGGAAGGTGAAGACGCTGACGCAGTCCTCGGGCAGCCACTGGTCTCCTGGATCGATGGCCGACACGGTCTGGCAGGTCGACATCTCCGGCGTGAAGGCGAGCGTGCCGTACTTGTTCGTCGCGTGTCCGTCGGTCTCGCCGTTGGTGGTGTAGAGCTCGGCGGAGATGTCCGGGTCGTAGCCGGGCACCGCGGGATTCGCGTCGTCGCCGGCCATCGCCGCGGAGATCACGTCGTCCGGTGACGGAGTGCTGACCTGCCAGCCGACGCCGTACAGGATGAGCTCCGCGGCCGAGTGGTAGTTGATCATCTCGGTGAAGCGGATCTGCCGGAACAGGCCGTCGAGAGCCTGGGTCTCCGGCTCGGAGTTCGGGCCGGTGCCGCGGTAGGTGTCGCTGTTCGGATCGGGGGACGAACCCTCGTTGTCGTAGCCCCACTTGGTCGCGAGGTTGCGGTTCAGGTCGACGCCGTCGCCGGGGGCGATGACCCCGTCACCGTTGTTGTCCCGCAGGTTCTTCCGCCACAGCCGGTCCCCGGTGAACGTGTAGTCGTACCCGTCGGGGTTGGCCACCGGTAGGAACCAGAGCTCGGTGGTGTTGAGCAGCTTGGTGATCTCGGCATTGCTGCCGTAGTTGTCGATCACCTGGTGCATCAGCCGGCGCACCATCTCGGGGGTGATCCACTCACGTGCGTGCTGGGCGCCCATGTAGAGCACCGACGTACGCGCGCCGTCCTTGAGCTGGCGGGCGTTCTTGGTCACCTTGACGGCGAGCATCGGCTTGCCCTGGACCGTCGTACCGATCCGGACCAGCTTGACCAGACCCGGATGCGCGGCCGCGGTCGTGCTCAGCTCTTCTGCGAGGCCGCCGGCCCCGCTGTACGTGCGGAACACCGTCTGGCCGGCCAGCGCGAGCCGGGCGGCCTCGTCGGAGGCGTCGCGGCCCTTCACCTTCTTGACCTTCAGGTCGACGCCGTCGGACCGGAGTTTGTCGGCCTGCCGGTCGGTGATGACGACCTCGACCTTCGACTTGCCGCTGGCCGCCTTCTCGCCGGTGATCAGCTCGTCGCGGTCCACGCCGATGTCCGCGAGCTTCTGCAGCTGTTGCGCGTCCAGTTCGCCGACGTAGACCTCCAGGCCGTCACCCCCCTGGCCTGGTGCGGCGGTCGCCGCCGGTCCCGCGGCCAGTGCCCCCGCCACGACGGCCAGTACAGCGATGAGAACAGGAGATCTACGCATGTCGCCCCTCCCCGGTCGACGGTGCATACTGTCGAAGCGTCCTGTGACCCAGGTCACAAGTCAACAGCTCGCGGCCAGGTTGATGCGTGCCGGGTGTGGTCGGTCACACGGCGTGCTGGATCTCACCCGGCTGGTCATACCAGTGCGGGTGTGGTTCGGCCTACCGTTGGGGGATGAGTCATCGGAGTGAGTCGGGGTTCGAGTTCGCGCCGGTGTACGGGGCCGAGGCACTGGACGGGTTCGAGCCGGACGAGAAGCTGGGTGCGCCGGGGGAGTTCCCGTTCACCCGCGGCGTGTACCCGACGATGTACACCCAGCGGCCGTGGACCATGCGCCAGTACGCCGGATTCGGTACGGCGGCGGAGTCGAACCAGCGGTACCACCAGCTGATCGACCACGGCACCATGGGCCTGTCGGTCGCGTTCGACCTGCCCACCCAGATGGGGTACGACTCCGACGCGCCGATCGCGCACGGCGAGGTCGGCAAGGTCGGAGTGGCGATCGACTCGATCGACGACATGCGGGTGCTGTTCGACAAGATCCCGCTGGACCAGGTGTCCACTTCGATGACGATCAACGCGCCGGGCTCGGTGCTGTTGCTGCTGTACCAACTGGTGGCCGAGGAGCAGGGGGTCGCCGGTGACAAGCTCACCGGGACGATCCAGAACGACGTACTCAAGGAGTACATCGCCCGCGGCACCTACATCTACCCGCCGAAGGAGTCGCTGCGGTTGATCAGCGACATCTTCGCGTACTGCCAGGCGGAATTGCCGCGCTGGAACACGATCTCGATCTCCGGCTACCACATGGCCGAGGCCGGGGCGACGCCCGCGCAGGAGATCGCGTTCACGCTCGCGAACGGGATCGAGTACGTCCGGGCTGCGCTCGCGGCCGGGCTCGACGTGGACAAGTTCGCGCCGCGGCTGTCGTTCTTCTTCGTCGCTCGTACGACGCTGCTCGAAGAGGTGGCGAAGTTCCGGGCGGCGCGGCGGATCTGGGCGCGGGTGATGCGGGACTCCTTTGGTGCCAAGAATCCCAAGTCGCTGATGCTGCGGTTCCACACGCAGACGGCCGGCGTGCAGTTGACCGCGCAGCAGCCAGAGGTCAATCTCGTCCGCGTTGCGATCCAGGGACTGGCCGCCGTACTGGGTGGGACGCAGTCGCTGCACACCAACTCGTACGACGAGGCGATCGCGCTCCCCACTGAGAAGGCCGCCCGACTCGCCCTCCGCACGCAACAGGTCCTCGCCTACGAAACCGACATCACCGCGACCGTCGACCCCTTCGCGGGTTCGTATGTGGTCGAGTCCCTCACCGACGAGGTCGAAGCCGCCTCGGTCGAGCTGATGGACCAGGTCGAGGAGTACGGCGGTGCCGTCGCCGCGATCGAGAAGGGCTTCCAGAAACAGGAGATCGAGCAGTCCGCGTACCGCATCGCCCAGGAGATCGATGCGGCCGAGCGGGTTGTCGTCGGCATGAACAAGTTCAAGATCTCCGCCGAAGAACCCTACGAACCCCTCCGCGTAGACCCCGCCATCGAAGCCCAGCAAGTAGACCGCCTCACGACGCTCCGAGCCACCCGAGACCAGTCCGCCGTAGACGAAGCCCTAGCCGCGCTGAAAAAGGCCGCGGAAGGCACCGACAACTGCCTCTACCCCATGAAACAAGCCCTAAAAGCCCGAGCCACCGTAGGCGAAGTCTCCAACACCCTCCGCGAAGTCTGGGGCAACTACATCCCCGCCGACACCTTCTGAAAAAGCACACCGCTGCGCGGCTGCTGTCTGGGGCATCTACATGCCCGCCGACACCTGATCAGACAACCGCAAGATCCAGGTGGATGTCTGCCTCGGCTGCGAGTGCGGTGAGGTCGGCGGGGTGGGAGGTGAGGACGAGGTCGCCGTCGCGCGCCAGCAGGATCACGGCTGCGTCGATCACATCTCGCCGGCCGGTGAGCTTCAGCAGTACGCCGGCCTTCCGGCCGAGGTTGTCGTCCAGCGGCTCGACCTCGACGCCGTCGAGCAGTTGAGCTATCGGTGCCTGACGACCGGAACCTCCGCGCCAGACCTGACCGACGACACCGCCGTGGGTCACCGGCGTACGGCCGGCCAACAGTTCGGCTTTGAGGAGAGCCATGAGTGTCCGGTCGCGACGCTCAACCGCGACGAACGCGCCCGCGTCGAGGATCAGCGTCATGCGGCGCCGTGCGAACGCTTGCCCCGGACAACGATCGCCGCCGCTCGGGTCGAGCGCACGGCCTCCGCCATTTCCTCTTCGCCGATCGCCCCGTGCTCGGATTCGTAGGCAGCCAGGAAGCGGTCGAGCCCTTGGAGCCTCCGCTCGTGATCCATCTGCCGGTGCAAAGCCTCGTTCACCCAGGCGCTCACACTGCCGACCCGCCCCGAAGAGACCGCGACCCGTGCGGCCTCCACGACCTCGTGGTCGACCGTCACCGAGAGCTTGTCCTTCTCCGTCACACCATCATCCTACTCTGATCCCACCAGCATCCGCAGCAGCTGTTCGTGGCGTCAGCCTGCCTGAGCAGGTGGTCCCCGGGCAACCACACGTGCGACCTCCTGTGGACAAGTTCGGAACGGTCCGATGCGGGTCCTCCTCGGGCAGAGCCCTACGGCAGCCTGGCCGGCTTGTCGGTGGCCGCTGGTAGAGCTGGTGTCCGCCGTCCAGCGAACCGAAGGAGGCTGTGATGCCGAAGCGACCGCGTGTGGTGGTCAGCGTGGGGGCCAGTGTCGACGGGAAGGTCGCGCTCGCCCGAGATGCGCTCTTGATGCATCAGCCAAGTTCGGATCTGTGGGCTCAGATGACGCCGCGTGCCGCCGATCCGGTGGCGATCGACGTCATCGAGTTGGTCAGGCAGCAGTACGGCTGCAACGCCATCCTGGAAGGCAGCGGCAGCCTGGTGCCCGAGGGCGAGATTCCGGAGAAACTGCCCACTCACAACGGTGACACGGCCGGGCTCTACCAACACTTCCTTCCACCGGAGATCACCGGACTACCATCGCCACCGCGCATGTGGTTCACCGTCGTCGACAGCCGCGGAAGAGTGCGCTGGACCGAGAAACATGAGAACTGGGACGCGCTGGTCCTGGTGGCGCGGTCGACCCCGGCCGACTATCTCGGCTATCTCCGCCGGGAACGCATCTGCTATCTCGTCGTCGGCGATGAGCGGGTCGACCTGGCGCAAGGGCTGGCCGCGATGGGCACCGAGCTCGGCATCAGCTGCGTCCTGTCGGCCGCCGGTGGCGGCCTCAACGGTGCGTTACTGCGGGCAGGTCTGATCGACGAGCTGCACCTCACGCTGGCGCCAGCTCTGATCGGCGGACTCGGAACGCCGTCAGTCATGGACGGGCCACCCCTTGCCGTAGGCGAGTCCCCGACCCCACTGCAGTTGCTCTCGGCGCACACAGACACCGGCGGCTCAGTCCGCCTCCACTACGCCGTCACGCACCGCTGACCTCTTCTACGACAGCCTGACCAGTGCGGAGAGTCTTCGCGCCGACTTCACGTCCATCGCCCAGAACGACAGCAGCCTGTTGACCGGACTACGCGACGACACGCCGCGGCGTCCGTGAGTGGTTCCGTGATGTGCGGGATAGACCTTGGGCTTCTGGTTTGGACGCATCTCAGCGACTTCATCGCTTGCGGCAACCGGCCGGGCCGCGTCCGCGGCTATGCCTACGATCTGTTGAGATGGTGGCGATGGCTGCACGTGGTGAAGGTCGTCTGGTCTCACGCGAGGGTGGACGAAGTACGGGACTACGTCCTGTGGTTGCAGCGGGCCACCAAATCGCGAAGCACTGCCCGGACCCATTCGGCAGCTACGGCTGGCACGGTGAATCCGATGACCGGGAAGCAGCCTCGACGCAGCCAAGACGAAGCTAAAGGGGGCTCGACCGCGTGTCCCGGACGGAGCAGCCTGGACTCACGAATATCGGGATGCCAGTCATCCGGGACACCTGAATCACGAGCATCGAGTGGTGCCACTACGAGGCTCGCCAAGGCGAAGAGCTCATCTGCAGGATGAGCGGAGCCCGTCGAGCCATCTGTTGAACGCCCGCTGGTAGATAGGTCCGACACGGGGCGAGACACCGTGCCGATGTCGAGTGATTTCCTCGATCTCGGCGCGGATCTCAGCGTCATGCTGACCGTCGATCCAGATCGGCCCAACCGGCTCATATGCCGGCGGGGTGTCGCTCGACCCATCCCAATCAGCAACCGTCAGCTTCGCTGACAGCAGCGGATCGTGTGTTGCATCCACCAGAGTCCAGCGTTCACCTAGTTGCACCTGCACCGCCGAATGTACGTCGTGCCTCGAGGGAAGCAGACGGACCTCGACCGGTTCCTCCGGCAACAGATAACGCCAGCGAACCTGACGCGCGCGCAGGCCGATACGCTCGAGTTCCTCGATCAGCAGGGCCGACTTAGCCAGGCAGTCCCCACGACCCACAGCTCTCAGCGCATCAGCGTCGTGCGCAGCATTGGTGGCATATGGCAAGTCGCGCACAACGCGGAACGCTCGCACCGCAGCGCGCGCCAAAGTGCCAGCCCGAGGGAAATCTCGATGCCGTCCTGCCATGCCGTCAGCCTTTCAGAGGACTTGGCGACTGCGCAGCATCGGGGCGCCGTCGCAGTTCGGTAAAAAGCCCCAGTGGAACGCGGAGCTCACGCACTGGGGCTGGCGTCCTCGCAGGTGTCCGGAGCTGCGGGCGGAGCCGGTCTACTTCCACATCAGCCTGCGGAAGCGCCGGCTCGAGCACGCTCGAGCGACCGGCCCTGGGCGCAGCTGCAGGGCGACCAGCAGGCAAGTGGGTGCTGGCCCCATCGGCCGCGGCTGGTCGACGCGGAATTCGAGCTCCGGGCGGTTTGCGGACTGACACCGAGCCACCTGCTGGGCGTACCGGGGTGCCTAAGGGTCTCGCGGTTGCAGATGCCACCCTGCTCGGCGCGCGTTGCCTCGCGCCCTAACGCATCCGTCCGGCGACTGGATCTGCGCACACCGCCGAAGGCGGCCGACAGGGCAGCCGCCGCGCAGCGGTGTCCTTCCCGTTCCCTGACACATCACCTGGCGCCAACGGCCGTCTGGCGTTATCGCATGACGCGCACCCGCCGGAGGCGGCACGAGACAGCCGCCGCGGAGCGGTGTCCTTTCGCGGGCGGTGTGCCTTCAGTCCAGGAGGGCGGTTGAGGTGAGGATTGTGGTGCCTAGGGGGATGGATTCTTCGGAGGGGTCGAAGCCGGGGGTGTGGAGGTCTGCGGCGGTGTCCTGGCTGGGTGGGCGGACTCCTAGGCGGGCCATGGCGCCGGGGACGTGTTCGAGGTACCAGGCGAAGTCTTCGCCGCCGAGGGACTGGTCGGTGGGGGCGATGGCGCCGGCGCCGAGGGTCTGGTGGACGGCGTTGTGGAGTACGTCGACCGCGGCGGCGTCGTTCATCACCGGGGGCACGCCGTGGGTGACCTCGGTGTCGACCTCGAGGCCGTACGGCGCGACGAGCTGAGACGCCAGCGTGGGGATGAGCTCCGCGGCCAGGCGCCACGCGCTGACGTCGAGGCACCGCAGCGTGCCTTCCGCCTCGCCGCGGGCGGGGATCGCGTTGGCGGCGGAGCCTGACGTGATGCGGCCCCAGACCAGCGACATGCCGGCGCGCGGGTCGACCCGCCGGGACAGGGCGGCGGGGAGCTCGGCGACGAGATTGGCGAGCGCGTAGACGAGGTCGCCGGTCAGGTGCGGACGGGACGTGTGACCGCCCGGCCCGGTCAGCCGGACCAGGATCCGGTCGGCGGCCGCGGTCAGGGCCCCGGTGCGCAGGCCGACCTGGCCGACCTGCAGCCGCGGGTCACAGTGCAGCCCATAAATACGGCGGACCCCGTCGAGTCCGCCGGCCGCGATGACGCCAAGGGCTCCGCCCGGCATCACCTCCTCCGCCGGCTGGAAGATCAGCCGCACCCGCCGGTCCAGCTGCCCGTCGCGCGCCATCCCCGCCAGCACCAGCCCCGCGCCGAGCAGAGCCGAGGTGTGTACGTCGTGACCGCAAGCGTGCGCGACTCCGTCGATGGTCGACCGCCATGGCGCCTCGACCGCGTCCGGCACAGGCAGTGCGTCGATGTCGGCCCGCAGCGCGACGCACGTGTCGCCGGAGCCGATGTCACAGATGAGTCCGGTCCCGGTCGGCAGCACCCGCGGTGACAGCCCGGCCTCGACCAGTCTCCGCTCGAGGACTTCCGTCGTACGGACCTCGTGCCAGCCGAGCTCCGGATGGGCGTGCAGGTCGCGTCGTACCTCGACCGTCTCCTCGCGTACCGCCTCGACCCGCGCCAGGACGTCCGCGACCAGCAACTGATGACTCATCCGGCGATTGTTTCATCCCGCAACCACCTCCGAGCACGGTGCACCCCGCCGGTCACCCAGCGTGATGATCACAGACGGTAAATGAAACCACGGAGCGTGCTGACAGTGACCCCCGTGGTGCGGGGCGTGACCACACAGGAGGAGTTGTCGAAATGTGACGAAAGTGCCGGTCACTTTCCGGTATCGAGGCCCTCTTGACGTTCAAAGAAGGACGGACCGCCCCTATAGTCTGCGGATGCGGCACGTGGGGGCAGGCGTGCCGGGTAGACAATCTGGTCGACGAAGGAGACGTCCGGTGAAGAAGTACGTGCGGGGAACGGCGATCGTGGGCGTACTGACGCTCGCCGTCGCTGCTTGTGGCAGTAAGCCGACCGAGGAAAACGCAGGCGGCAGTGCCAACAAGGACTTCAAGGCCTGCATGGTCTCCGACTCCGGAGGCTTCGACGACAAGTCGTTCAACCAGACCTCGTACAAGGGTCTGCAGGACGCCGTCAAGGAGAAGGGCCTGACCGAGGTCAAGGCGGAGTCGAAGTCCGACAACGACTACCCGACGAACATGACCGCGATGGTCAACGCCAAGTGCAACGTCATCGTCGCCGTCGGCTTCAAGCTCGAAGACGCCACCGAGGCGGCCGCCAAGGCGAACCCGGACATCAAGTTCGCGATCGTCGACTCGGCCCCGGCCCCGGGCAAGGAGCTCCCGAACCTGAAGCCGCTGCTGTTCAACACGGCGCAGTCCAGCTTCCAGGCCGGTTACCTGGCCGCGGCGATGAGCCAGTCCGGCAAGGTCGGTACGTTCGGCGGCATCAAGATCCCGACCGTGACGATCTTCATGGACGGCTTCGCCGAGGGCGTGAAGTACTACAACACGCAGAAGGGCAAGAACGTCCAGGTGCTCGGCTGGGACGACGCCAAGCAGACCGGTCTGTTCACGAACGACTTCGAGGACAAGGCCAAGGGCCAGACGAACGCGCAGAACCTGATCACCCAGGGCGCCGACGTTCTCTTCCCGGTGGCCGGCCCGGCCGGTCTCGGCGGTCTGCAGGCGGCCAAGGCGAGCAACGGCAAGGTCAACGCGATCTGGGTCGACACCGACGGCTGCGTGAGCGCGGCGGAGTACTGCCCGGTGCTGATGTCGAGTGTGCAGAAGGGCATGGACGTCGCCGTCAAGGACGCGATCGTCTCCGTCGTCGACAACAAGTTCGACAACACCCAGTTCACCGGCACCCTGGACAACGGCGGTACGTCGCTGGCCCCGTTCCACGACTTCGACAGCAAGGTCACGGCCGACACGAAGAAGGAACTGGACCAGATCAAGGCCGACATCATCAGCGGCAAGATCAAGGTCCAGTCGAAGGCACAGCCGACGGCGTCCTGAGTCACGGCGACATCGCGTAGTACGGTGCGAGCCAGGAAGGCAGACCTACAGGTCGCGCCTTCCTGGCTCTCCGTCTGAGAGGGAAGGCTGCCCGCATGCATCTCGAGCTGTCCGGCCTGACCAAGAGCTTCGGCTCGCTGGTCGCCAACGACCACATCGACCTGGTGATCGAGCCGGGTGAGATCCATTGCCTGCTCGGTGAGAACGGGGCCGGCAAGAGCACGCTGATGAACATGCTCTACGGGCTGCTGCAGCCCGACTCCGGTGAGATCGTGATCGACGGCGAGAAGGTGCAGATCACCTCGCCGAGCGACGCGATCAAGCACGGCATCGGCATGGTCCATCAGCACTTCATGCTGGTCCCGGTGTTCACCGTGGCCGAGAACATCATGCTCGGCCGGGAGAACACCCACCCCGGCGGCGTGCTGGACCGCAAGAAGGCGCACGCCCTGGTCACCGAGATGTCCGACCGGTACGGCTTCGAGGTCGACCCCGAGGCGCTGGTGGAGAACATCCCGGTCGGTGTGCAGCAGCGGGTGGAGATCATCAAGGCGCTCACCAACGACGCCAGCGTGCTGATCCTGGACGAGCCGACAGCCGTGCTCACCCCGGCCGAGATCGACGAGCTGATCGGCGTGATGCGCCAGCTCAAGGAGAGCGGCACGTCGATCGTCTTCATCACCCACAAGCTCAAAGAGGTCAAGGCGATCGCGGACAAGATCACCGTGATCCGGCGCGGCAAGGTAGTCGGCAACGCCGCGCCCACGGCCAGTGAGGAAGAGCTCGCCGAGCTGATGGTCGGCCGCGCGGTCGACCTGGTCGTCGACAAGGAACCGGCCCAGCCGAAGGACGTCGTCCTGCGGGTCGAGGGCCTGACGGTGATCGACGAGCGTGGTTTCACCGCCGTCGACAACGTGGACCTGGAAGTCCGGGCCGGCGAGATCCTCGCGGTGGCCGGTGTCCAGGGCAACGGTCAGACCGAGCTCGCCGAGGCATTGCTCGGGCTGACGCCGATCGCGGCCGGCAAGATCTCGCTCGACGGCAACGACCTGACCGGTACGTCGACGCGGCACCGGCTGGACGCCGGCATCGGGTACGTCCCGGAGGACCGCGCCCACGACGGCTTCGTCGGCTCGTTCACGGTCGCCGAGAACCTGATCCTGGACCTGTTCCGGCAGGCGCCGTTCGGCAACCGGCTGGCGCTGCGGACCGACGAGATCGAGAAGAACGCGACCGCCCGGGTGGAGGAGTTCGACATCCGCACCCAGAGCATCGACCTGCCGGTGTCGACGCTGTCCGGCGGCAACCAGCAGAAGGTGGTGCTGGCCCGCGAGCTGTCCCGGCCGCTGAAGCTGCTGGTCGCCTCGCAGCCGACCCGGGGTGTCGACGTCGGCTCGATCGAGTTCCTGCACAGCCGGATCGTCAAGGAGCGCGACAACGGCACCGCGGTGCTGATCGTGTCCACCGAACTGGACGAGATCGCGGCCCTGACCGACCGGGTCGCGGTGATGTACCGCGGCAAGGTGGTCGGCGTCGTACCGGCCGACACCCCGCGCGACGAACTGGGCCTGATGATGGCCGGCGCCTCCAAGTCCGAGGCGCACGACGTCGCGATCGAGAACCCGACCACGTTGGGAACCATCTAGATGAGCACAGAAACTCCGGTCGAGCCGGCGCCGGCGGCGCCCGCTCCGGCCAAGGAACCGCGGGGGTCCGGCCTGCCGTCGTGGGTGGTCCAGGGCCTGGTCTCGCTGAGCGCGATCGTGCTGGCCCTGGTGGTCGGCGCGATCCTGATCATCATCAGCGACGAGCAGGTGAAGACCGCCATGGGGTACTTCGGCGCCGCGCCGATGGACACCATCTCGGCCGCCGCGAGTGCCGTCGGTGAGGCCTACAAGGCGCTCGCCCTCGGCGCGTTCGGCTCGGTCACCGCGATCACCGAATCGTTGACCCAGGCAACTCCACTGATCTGCGGCGGCCTCGCGGTCTCGCTGGCCTTCCGCACCGGGCTGTTCAACATCGGTGCCCAGGGCCAGCTGATCATGGGCGCCATCCTCGCCGCGTACGTCGGGTTCGCCTGGCCCATGCCGCCGGTGATCCACCTCCTGGTCGCGATCCTCGCCGGCCTGATCGGTGGTGCGATCTGGGGCGGTGTGGTCGGCCTGCTGAAGGCCCGGACCGGCGCGCACGAGGTGATCGTCACGATCATGCTCAACTACGTCGCCATCTATCTGCTGTCGTGGTTGCTCACGACCACGACCTTCCGGCGGCCCGGGCGGACCGACCCGATCTCGCCGGTCGTCGACTCGAACGCGCAGTACCCGCAGTTCGGCGACACCCGGCTGCACGGGGGCTTCATCCTCTCCCTGCTCGCCGCGGTCTTCGTCTGGTGGCTGCTGAACCGGTCCACGATCGGCTTCGAGCTGCGCGCCGTCGGTGCGAACCCCGATGCCTCGCGGACCGCGGGGATGTCGGTCGGCCGCGCGTACATCATCGCGATGGTCGTGGCCGGTGCGCTCGCCGGTCTGGCCGGCACCCAGCAGGTGCTCGGCACCGACCTGCCACTGACCGACGGCGTCGCCGCCTCGGTCGGGTTCGACGCGATCACGGTCGCGCTGCTCGGCCGCGGTACGCCGCTCGGCACGGTGCTGGCCGGATTGCTGTTCGGCGCGCTGAACGCGGGCGGTCTGCAGATGCAGCTGATCACCCAGACGCCGTTGACCCTGACCACCGTCCTGCAGGCCGTGATCGTGCTGTTCGTCGCGGCTCCGGCGCTGGTGCGCTCGATCTTCCGGTTCCTGCCGAAGGAACGTGGAACCGGCCCGGTCCTCGCGAAAGGCTGGAACGGATGAGCGAGACGACTGCGGACACCGTTCGGGTGCCGGCGCCGGCGGCGATCGAGGCTCCGGCCGACCGGACCCGCAGGTTGCGGGTCGGCGGTGTGATGCTGGTGTTCGCCCTGATCGGCCTCGGCCTGGCGATCTTCACCAAGGGTGGCAAGGCGACGTTCCAGCTGGTCTCCGGCGACCTGCAGAACAACCTGCTCGGCGTCCCCGCGCAGTTCACCGCGCTGGTTCTCGGGATCTTTGGTGTGATCGCCGCGGGGGCGTACCTGCTGCGCCGCGTCCCGCAGTCGTACTCCGGCTACCTGGCCGCCCTGCTCGGGATCTGCTTCATCGGCTCGTTCCTGTGCTGGGCCGCCGCGGGCAAGACCTTCCCGCTGGCCAACCAGTTCCAGGGCACGCTGAACTTCGCCACCCCGCTGATCCTCGGCGCGCTCTCCGGCGTGCTGTGCGAGCGCTCCGGCGTCATCAACATCGCGATCGAGGGCCAGTTCCTGGTCGGCGCGTTCACCGCGGCAGTGGTCGCCAGTACGACGGGGAGCGCGACAGCAGCCCTGATCGCGGCCGCGGTGACCGGGGTGCTGATGGCGGCACTGCTCGCGGTGTTCTCGATCAAGTACCTGGTCAACCAGGTCGTCCTCGGCGTCGTCCTGGTGGTGTTCGCGACCGGTATCACCGGCTTCCTGTTCGACCAGTTCCTGCAAAGCGACGCGGAGAGGCTGAACACGCCGACCGTGTTGTCGGCGATCAAGATCCCGGGCCTCGGCGACATCCCGTTCATCGGGCCGATCCTGTTCAACCAGACGATCCTGGTCTACCTGACCTACCTGGCGGTCGCGGCCGTCACCTTCGTGCTGTTCCAGACCCGGTGGGGCCTGCGGGTCCGCGCCGTCGGCGAGCACCCGAAGGCGGCCGACACGGTCGGCATCAGGGTCAAGCGGGTCCGGTACTCCGCGGTCCTGTGGGGCGGCGTGCTGGCCGGCCTCGGCGGCGCCTTCTTCACGGTCGGGTACGCCGGTTCGTTCAGCAAGGAGATGACCGCCGGCAACGGGTTCATCGCGCTGGCCGCGCTGATCATGGGCCGCTGGCACCCGATCGGCGCGATGGTCGCCGCGCTGTTCTTCGGTTTCGCCACCCAGTTGCAGTCGCAGTTGCAGATCATCCAGACCCCGATCCCGGGCGAGTTGCTGCTGATGGCGCCGTACCTCGCGACGATCATCGCGGTCGCCGGCCTGGTCGGCCGGGTCAGAGCCCCGAAGGCCGATGGTGAGCCCTACGTCACCGAATGAGATCGACTGGAAGACGTTGCGTGCCGTCGCCCTCGAGGTGATGGGCCGCGCCTACGCGCCGTACTCCGGGTTCGCGGTCGGGGCCGCGGCGCTGGTCGACGACGGCCGGATCGTTGCCGGGTGCAACGTGGAGAACGCGTCGTACGGGTTGACACTGTGTGCGGAATGCGGATTGGTGTCCGAGCTGCACCGATCCGGCGGTGGGCGGCTGGTCGCGTTCAGCTGTGTGGATCGGCACGGTGATCTGCTCACGCCGTGCGGGCGCTGCCGGCAATTGCTGCACGAGAACGGCGGGCCCGGCCTGCTGCTCGAGACGCCGACCGGACCCCGGCCGCTGCGTGAGTTGTTGCCCGACGCGTTCGGGCCGGACGATCTGGAGAACTGATGAGCTTCGACGCCGTCGACGTGATCCGCACCAAGCGGGACCAGGGTGAGCTGAGCGACGGCCAGATCGACTGGGTCATCGACGCCTACACCAAGGGCGACGTCGCGGACGAGCAGATGTCGGCGCTGGCGATGGCGATCCTGCTGAACGGGATGAACCGCCGCGAGATCGCCCGCTGGACGGCGGCGATGATCGCGTCCGGCGAGCGGATGGACTTCGGCAAGCTGTCCCGGCCGACCGCGGACAAGCACTCGACCGGCGGTGTCGGCGACAAGATCACGTTGCCGTTGGCCCCTTTGGTGGCGGCGTGCGGGGTCGCCGTACCGCAGCTGTCCGGTCGCGGTCTCGGTCACACCGGCGGCACGCTGGACAAGCTGGAGTCGATCCCGGGCTGGCGGGCGGCGCTCTCGAACGACGAGCTGATGCGTCAGCTGGACGAGGTCGGGGCGGTGATCTGCGCGGCCGGTGACGGGCTCGCGCCGGCCGACAAGAAGCTCTACGCGCTGCGGGACGTGACCGGCACGGTCGAGGCGATCCCGCTGATCGCCAGCTCGATCATGAGCAAGAAGATCGCCGAGGGGACCGGCGCGCTGGTGCTCGACGTGAAGGTCGGCTCGGGCGCGTTCATGAAGGACCTGGCCGACGCCCGTGAGCTCGCCGAGACCATGGTTGCGCTGGGCACCGACGCCGGCGTGAAGACGGTTGCCCTGCTCACCGATATGTCCGTCCCGCTCGGCCTGACCGCCGGGAACGCGCTGGAGGTTCGCGAGTCCGTCGAGGTGCTGGCCGGCGGCGGTCCCGCCGACGTGGTCGAGCTGACCGTTGCCCTGGCCACCGAGATGCTCGCGGCGGCGGGTGTGACCGACGTGGACCCGGCCGAGAAACTCCGCGACGGTACGGCGATGGACGTCTGGCGCACGATGATCGCGGCCCAGGGCGGAGACCTGGCCGCCGAACTCCCGGTCGCTCCCGAGCAACACGTCGTACCCGCGCCCGCGTCCGGGGTGCTGTCGAAACTGGACGCACTCGCCGTCGGTGTGGCCGCGTGGCGCCTCGGTGCCGGCCGGGCTCGCAAGGAGGACCCGGTGTCTGCCGTCGCGGGCGTGGAGCTGCACGCGAAGCCGGGCGACCAGGTTTCTGAGGGGCAGCCGCTTCTCACTCTGCACACCGACGACCCTGCCCGCATCGAGCGAGCTCTGGAGTCACTGACGGACGCGGTGGGCGTCTCGACGTCGTACCAGCCAGGACCGTTGGTGATCGACCGCGTCGGCTGAGGTCAGCTGGAGGTGGCGGTGAGGCGGGCTCGTTGCTGCTTGGCCAGGTTGGTGAGCAGGTGGGTGTCGGGCTCGAGGTTGGTGCCGAGGGCGCCGGTCTCGCGGACGCTGAGCTCGGCGACCAGGGCGCCGACGACGAAGCTGACTTCGGCGATGGCCACGTTCTGCCCCGCGCCGCCGTCGTACTGGACCTGGGCGTCGCTGAGCGCGCCCGGTACGCCGAAGGACCGCTCATGGGTGTCCTGGCCCCAGAAGCCTTGCTGCAGGTTCCTGGCCTTGGCCACGGAGCCGGTCTTGAACAGTTGGAGCGTGAAGCGCTTCTTCTTGTCCGGGCTGAGCCGGGTCACGCGGTAGCCCTCGACGAAGCTCGCGTTCAGCAGCAGCGCCCGGTCGATCGCGGGCTCGGCGGACCAGCTGTTCAGGAAGGCGGTGGCGGTGAACGGTCCCGTGGTGTTCTGTGTGTCGTCAACGTAGCCGCGGGGGAGCACGGCCAGGCCGGCCAGTGTGCCCTTCGGCGACACCTTGTCCGCCGAACCCGCCAGCGCCGACTTCTTCGCGGCGGGCGTCTGCAGGGTGCCGGCCGAGGTGCCGGTGTGGTTCCCGCAGGAGGTCACGCCGAGCAACAGCAGGCTCACTACAGCGGCAACGCCTGGCGCAGTCCGCTTCACGGTTCTTCTCCGTCCGGCCACTCGCCCCCGAGAGCGCAGATGGCTCCGGGCCAGATGCCATCAGACAAAAGTTAACAACGAACCAACTATTGCGACCGGGTCTGCGTGAGAAGGGTCTCGATGCGGCGGCGGGCGGCCTTGGGGTGCAGGGGTTCGCAGCCGGCTTCGACGCAGCGGCGGACCACCTGGGGATCGTCACGGAGCAGCAGCAAGCCGCGGCGGAGCAGCGTCAGCGGGGGTTTGCGACGCTCACGGAGATCGCGCTGGAAACGCCGTACGAACGTGACGAGGCGGTGGTGCCGGACGCAGATCGCGGCAGCGAGCAGGCCGCGATCACGAAGCGCACCGGTGATCTGGTCGGCAAAGATGCCCTCGGCAACGATCAGCGGGGAGCCCTCGGTGGTGACCGGCCGGTGACCGACGGTACCGTCGGCGGCGATGTCGTAGATGGGCAGCTCGGCGGCACCCGTCGTACACAGCTGCTCCAGTGCCGCGACCGCCCGGTCGCCGTCCCACGAGCGGGGATCGTCCCAGTCCACGATCCCGAGCGGCGACCGCGGCATCGCATCGTCGTCGCCATCGCGGTAGAAGTCGTCCAGCCGCACCACAGGCAGCCCCACCAGCTCGGCCAGCCGGGATTTTCCCGCCCCCGACGGCCCCGCCAGCAACACCACCCGTGAACTCACCGGAGCATTCTGACACTGCCCTGGCTAGTGGTGGTACGGCGCTGAGAGCAGGGGCCGGGTGTTCGTCAGGACCTGCTCGTACAGCGCCCGGACCTCGGCGGCCTGGGTGTCCGTCATGACCGAGGGCTCGGGCTTGCCGACCGGGACCTGCCAGGTCGGCGGGGTGTCCGCGCCGGACAGCGCCCAGGCGGCCTGCCGGGCGGCGCCCAAGGCGACGTACTCGGCCGGCTCGGGGAGCGTGACCTCGGCGCCCAGCAGGGCCGGAGCGAGCGCCTGGACGGCGCGTGACCGGGCTGCACCGCCGAGCAGGAGGATCCGCTGGACAGGCAGGCCTTGCGCGCGGAGCGCGTCGACCGCGTCGGCCAGACCGCAGAGCAGACCTTCGACGGCAGCGCGGGCCATCGTCGCGGGCTGCATCGTGGCACGGGTGAGGCCGTAGATCAGGCCGGTCGAGTGGGGGAGGTCGGGGGTGCGCTCACCGTCGAGGTAGGGCAGCAGGACCAGACCGTCGCTCCCGGGGGACGCCAGGGCGGCGTCGTTGAAGGCATCGAGGTCGAGGCCGAGCAGCTCCGCGGTGGCGGACAGCACCCGGGCCGCGTTCAGGGTGCAGACCAGCGGCAGGTACTCGCCGGTTGCGTCGGCGAACCCGGCCACCAGGCCGCTCGCGTCGGCGGTCGGGTGCGCCGACCGGGCGAACGCCGTACCACTCGTGCCGAGGGAGACGGCCACGTCACCCGGCTGCAGATCGAGGCCGAGCGCGGCGGCCGCGTTGTCTCCGGTGCCGGCCGCGATGGCGGCGCCGAACGCGGTCTGCCCGACGACCTCGGCCGGGCCGGCCACGCGCGGCAGGGCGAGCTGCCGACCGAAGGCGAGCTCGACCAGGTCGGGCCGGTAGCTGTTCGTGGCCGGCGACCACCAGCCGGTCCCGGACGCGTCGCCGCGGTCGGTGGTGATGCCCTCGATGCCGTGCCGGTCGGCCGCCAGCCGCTGCGTCATCCAGTCGTGCGGCAGGACGACGGCCGCCGCACGGGCAGCGGCCTCCTTGTCGCGCACCCAGCGCAGCTTGGTCACCGTGAAGCTCGGCACCGGCACCGAACCGACCGCCTCGGCCCACGCGCCCGGGCCACCGAGCTCGTCGACGAGCTCGTCCGTGGCGTCCGCCGAGCTGGTGTCGTTCCACAACACTGCCGGGTGGACGACCTCGCCGGCCTCGTCCAGCAGGACCATGCCGTGCTGCTGGCCGCCGACCGAGATCGCCTCGACCCCGTCGAGCAGGCCGTCGGACGCGATCTCCCACGCCTTCCACCACTCGGCCGGGTCCACCTGGGTCCCGTCCGGGTGCGGTGCCCGGCCTTCCCGCAGTACGGCTCCGGTCTCGGCATCGCACACAACGACCTTGGTCGCCTGGGTGGAGCAGTCCACACCGGCGACCAACCTCAGCTCAGTCATGGCTCCCAGACTAGAGCGCCTCGAGCGTTGCTCGGGCGCCGATCTCGTGGAGCGACTGGAGGGCGGCCTTGTACTGGGTGACGAAGCGGTCGTCGGAGGCGAGGTCACCGAAGAGATCCGGGTCGGAGATGAAGACCAGCGGATCCTCGCGGTTGTGCTGGGCCCGCTCGACCAGCCTGTCGCGGAGGCGGTCGACGACCTCGATCGGCTGCCCGTCCTCGTCGACGGCTTCGGCGTACCGGGCCCAGGACGCGACGACCAGGACCGAGCGCTTGATCTCGCGCCCGGCCGCCAGCTGCTCGCGGACCACGGGCAGGAGCCACTTCGGGATCCGGTCCGAGCTCTCGGCGCACAGCCGCGCGAGGGTGTCGCGGACCTCCGGGTTCGCGAACCGCTCGATCAGCTGGTGCTTGTACAGGTCCAGATCAACGCCGGGCACCGGCGGCAGCGTCGGCGCCCCTTCGGCGTCCATATAGCCGAGCAGGAAGTCGACGAACAGCTTGTCCTGGCACACCTCGTGCGCGTACCGGTAGCCGGCCAGATACCCGAGATAGCACAGCGCCTGGTGACTCGCGTTCAGCAGCCGCAGCTTCATCAGCTCGTACGGCTCCACGTCGCCGACGATTTGTACGCCGACATCCTCGTACGGCGGCCGGTCGCCGCCGAAATCATCCTCGAGCACCCACTGCGTGAACGGCTCGCACACCACCGGCCAGCCGTCCTCGACCCCGAACCGCTCGGTCAGCGCGGCCCGGTCGGCGTCCGTGGTCACCGGCGTGATCCGGTCGACCATGCAGTTCGGGAACCGCACCTCGGTCTCGAGGAAGTCGGCGATGCCGGGATCCTTCAGCCGGGCGAACCCGGCGAGCATCTTCCGGGCGACGTGACCGTTGCCCGGGATGTTGTCGCAGGACATCACCGTGAACGGCGGGATCCCGGCCGCCCGCCGCCGGGTCAGCGCCTCGACGATGAACCCGAAGACACTGACCGGCACCGCGCCCGGTACGAGATCGGCGGTGAGCCCGGGATCGGAGGTGTCGAGCTCACCGGTCACCTGGTTCACGTTGTAGCCGCCCTCGGTGATCGTCAGCGACACGATCCGGGTGGCCGGGTCGACCAGACGATCCAGGACGGCGGATGGGTCGTCGGGCGCGAACAAATAGTCGACGATCGACCCGATCACCCGCGGCTCGAGTGTCCCGTCCGGGTGCTTGATCACCAGTGTGTACAGGTGATCCTGCGCGTTCAGGACGTCGTACATCCGCTTGTCCTGGGGGAGCACGCCGACGCCGACGATGCCCCAGTCCAGGGCCTTGCCGTCGTTCATCAGCCGGTCGAGGTACATCGCCTGGTGGGCCCGGTGGAACCCGCCGACCCCGAAGTGCACGATGCCGGCCCGGACCTGGGCACGGTCGTACTCCGGAACGGCGACCTCGAGCTTGTCCAGCGTCTCCGGTGTCAGTGCCGTCACTTGACCGCTCCCAGCGAGAGTCCTCGGACGAGCTTGTCCTGAGCCGCGAAACCGGCGATGAGGACCGGGAGCGACACGAGGGTCGCGGCCGCGCAGAGCTTGGCGAGGAAGAGGCCTTGGCTGGAGATGAACCCCACCAGGAAGATCGGGGAGGTCGCGGCACGCACCGCCGTGAGGTTCACGGCGAACATGAACTCGTTCCAGCTGAAGATGAAACAGATCAGACTGGTGGCCGCGAGCCCCGGCATCGCGATGGGCGTGATGATCGAGACCAGGGTGCGGACGAAGCCCGCGCCGTCCACCTGCGCGGCCTCGAGGATCTCGAAGGGCACCTCGGCCAGGAACGAGCGCATCATCCACACCGCGATGGGCAGGTTCATCGACGTGTAGAGGATGACCAGCGTGTAGATGTTGTCCAGCATCCCGAGGTACTTGACGATCAGGTAGATCGGCAGCAGCGCGGCGATGAGCGGCAGGAACTTGGTCGACAAGAAGAAGAACAGCACGTCGGTCCACTTCTCGACCGGCTTGATGGACAACGCGTACGCCGCCGGCACAGCCAGGACCAGCACCAGGATCGTCGACACGACGCTGGCTGTCGCCGAGTTGATCAGGTAGGGGGCGATATCACGGTCGAAGAGATCGCCGTAGTTGGAGAAGGTGATCGGAGCGAACACGGACGGCGGGTTCGTCGCCGCGTCGGCCTCGTGGTGAAACGAGGTGAGCACCATCCAGGCAACGGGCAGGAAGAAGATCAAAGTGACGATCCAGGTGCCCACTGCCCACCACGGAAACCCCGATCTCCTCGGCTCGGCCTGGTGCACGCGTCGCCGGCCGCGCCGGCTGGTCCTTTGCCCTGTCGTCTGAGGCTTGTCCACCATGGTGGTCATCGGGAGATCTCCTCCTTGAACAGCGACGAGATGGTGCGAAGGGCGAAGGTGGCGACGATGATGGTGGCGATCACCGTCACGACGCCGGCGGCAGCGGACTCGCCGTACTCGTACTTGCGGAACGTGGTCAGATAGATCTCGTACGGCAGGTTGGTCGTGGCGGAACCGGGCCCGCCCTGCGTGATCGTGTAGATGGCGTCGAACGTCTGCAGGACGTAGATCGAGCCGAGCAGGGCGGAGAGCTCGATGTACTGCCGAAGGTGCGGCAGCGTGATGAAACGGAAGGTCTGGAAGCTGCCGGCACGGTCGATCTTGGCGGCCTCGAGCACGTCGCCGGGTTGTGACTGCAGCCCGGCCAGCAGGATCAGCATCATGAACGGCGTCCACTGCCACACGAGCGCCGCGATCACCGAGGGCATCGGCCAGCGCGACACGTAGTCCACCGTCGGCCCCTGCTCAGCGCCGAAGAGTTGCCAGATCCAGTTGAGGACACCGTTGAACAGGCCATAGTCGGGGTTGTACAACGCGTGCTTCCACAGCAGCGCCGCCGCCACCGGCATCACCAGGAACGGTGCGATCAGCAGGGTCCTCGCCAGCCCGCGTCCCGGGAAGCGCTTGTCCAGCAGGATCGCGAGCCCGAGCCCGATCAGCACACTGATGATCACCACCGATGCGGTCAGAACGACGGTGTTGACGACCGCGTTCCTCAGCCGGGCATCGCTGAAGACGGTCGCGTAGTTCTGCAAACCGGCGAACGATTGGTAGTTCCCCAGCCCCAGGAAGCTCTTCTCGCCGGGTTGCAGGATGTTCCAGTGCAGCGTCGAGATGGCGATCGTCAGCAGGAACGGGATCTGCGTGATGATGATGGTGAAAACCAGCGCGGGAAGCAGCGGCCCCCGACGACGCCACCTCTCGCGCGCGGTGGGGGGCTGGGTCGTGGGCGCGGTGGTAGCCGGTTCAGATGCCAGAGCCGTCATGGTTCCTCCAGGTGCGGGACCCCACAGCTGACGGAGGTCCCGGGCTAGGGGCGGACCGGATGGCGCGGTCCGCCCCGTGCGGCGGGTCTACTTCTGCTTGTTCGCCGCTTGCTCGGCGAGCTTCTGACCATTCGCGAGCGCTTGCTCGACCGTGCCTCGTCCGGCGATGGCCGCGGCGACGTCCTGCGTCACCTTGGTGCCGAGGTCCTGGAACTCCGGGATGTCGACGAACTGGATGCCGATCGTGGGCCGGGGCTGCAGGCCGGGGTTGGTCGGGTCGACCTCCTCGATCGACTTCAGCGTCATCTGTCCGAAGGCGGCAGAGGCCTGCTTGTATTCCGGGATCTCGTAGGTACTGGCCCGCTTCCCGGCCGGAACACGGGACCAACCGAGCTTCTCGCCGGCCAGCTTCTCGTAGCCCTTGCCCGACGCCCACAGCATGAACTTCGCGGCGTCGTCAGCCTTCTTCGTGGTCTTCGGCATCACCCACGCCCAGGTCCACAGCCACCCGGAGACCTTGGTCTTGTTCACGGGGGCGAAGACGTAGCCGACCTTGCCGGCGACCTTGCTGACATTGGGGTCCTCGAGCGAGCCCGCGGCCGACGTCGCGTCGTACCACATCGCGACCTTGCTCTGGCTCATCGCGTTCAGGCACTCGGTGAAGCCCGCCTGCGAGGCACCCGCCTCGCCATGGGCCTTGAGCAGGTTGACGTAGAAGTTGGTCGCTTCGGTGAACTCCGGGGAGTTCACCTGTGCCTGCCAGTCCTTGGTGAACCAGGTGCCACCGAACGTGTTGACCACCGTTGTCAGCGCGGCGCCCAGCTCGCCCCACCCCGGCAGACCGCGCAGACAGATGCCCTTCATACCGGGCGCCGCGCCGTCGACCTTCGCGGCCATGTCGGCGACCTGCTGCCAGGTGGGACGCTCAGGCATCGTGATGCCCTTGCTCGCGAAGATGTCCTTGCGGTACATGAGGAACGACGACTCTCCGTAGAAGGGCAGGCCGTAGAGCTTGCCGTCCTCACCGGACAGGGACTGCACCATCGGCTTGAGCAGGTCGGCCTTGTCGAAGCTGGAGTCGCCGTCGGCGTACGAGCCGAGCTCGTGCAGCCAGTTGTTCTTCGCCCAGATCGGCACCTCGTAGGCGCCCACAGTGGCGATGTCGTACTGGCCGGCTCCGGTCGCAACGTCCTGCGTCACTTTGTCACGCAGCTCGTTCTCGGGCAGGACGGTGTAGTTGACCTTGATGCCGGTGTCCTTGGTGAAGCTGTCCGCGGTGAGCTTCTGGATGTCCACCATCTGCGGGTTGCCGACCATGAGGACGTTGATGGACTTGTCGCCGCCGCCACCGCCGTTGTCGCCACCGCCACCGCCACCGCCACCGGCACCTGCGCAGCCGTACAGCGCCAGCCCAGCAGCCGCCGGCAGGGCCAGGGCGATTGTCCTCAACTTCGTGAACTTGCTGCGCATAGCTACCTCCACCTGATGTTGATCTCTCGCGAAGGCCTCGCACGTCTTCCCGGGCATGGCGCTTCCTTGCTCAGATGAGCATCACGCTGCTCATACATGAGTCAACTGTTGCCCGAGCGCGTTGTCAAGAGTGTGTGCAACACTAGGGCGCAGGCATGCTCATATGAGCGGGTGCAATTCGTGGAGGCAGCATGGAGCCGAGCACCAACACCTTCGGTCCGGCGCAGCTCGTCCTGACGGCGTCGATCGCGCGGCGGTACTACGTCGACGGGCGATCGAAGGTGGAGATCGCCGAGGAGTTCCGGCTGAGCCGCTTCAAGGTGGCGCGGCTGCTTGATCAGGCGCGCAGCAGTGGGCTGGTGCGGATCGAGATCAGCCACCCGGGCGCCATCGACCTCGATCTGTCCGCGCGGCTGCAGGAGTCGCTCGGTCTCCGCCGCGCGATTGTGGTCGACACCCCCGAGGCTGACGAGGCCGCGCTGCGCACCCAGCTGGGCAAGGCTGCCGCCGACCTTCTCTCCGAGATCGTCACGGCAGAAGACGTTCTCGGGCTCGCGTGGGCCCGGGCGGTCACCGCGATGACCGAGCAGCTGATCGCGTTGGCTCCCGTTCCCGTTGTGCAGTTGACGGGAGCGCTGACCCGGCCGGATGTCGAGGCGAACTCGGTCGAGCTCGTTCGGCACACGGCTCGCTTGTCCGGCGGACCGGCGTACCTGTTCTATGCGCCGCTGGTCGTGCCGGATGCGGCCACCGCGCGTGCCCTGCGCCAGCAGCCGGAGGTGGCCGAGGCGATCAGCCACTTCGACTCGGTGACGAAGGCCGTGGTCGGGCTCGGGTCGTGGGCGGCCGGGCAGTCCACGCTGTACGACGCGATGGACGCGAAGGCCTGCGATCAGTTGCTCAAGCAGGGCGTAGTGGCGGACATCTCCGGGGTGTTCGTGGACGCGGCCGGCGCACCGGTGCAGAGCCGGGTCACCGACCGGGTGATCGCGATCAATTCCGAGCAGATGGACAAGATCGACGAGGTGATCGCGATTCCGTACGGCCTGGCCAAGGTCGAGGCGGTCCGGGCCGCCGTGCGCAGCGGTCTGGTCAACGGGATCGTTACCCACTCACCCCTGGCGAAGGCGCTCCTGGACGAGACACACTGACGCGCTATGCCCTCTTCCGAGGTCGAGACTCTGCTGCTTGGCGGTACGGCGAACCGTGGGATGGTCGTGCGGGTCGGCGATACCGTCCGTCGGCCGCTGCGGGCCAGCAGCACCGCCACGCACGCGCTGCTGAAGCACCTGGAGCAGGTCGGATTCACCGGTGCGCCGACGTTCCTGGGCATCGACGCCCGGGGGCGTGAGGTGTTGTCGTATCTCCCTGGTGAGACGGTCACCCCGCCGTACCCGGCCTGGTCGATGACGCCCGAGGCACTCGACAGCGTCGCCGTACTGCTGCGCTCATACCACCAGGCGGTCGCGGACTTCAGGCCGCACGGGCTGGAATGGGCCGAGCCGGTGCCATCGGCGTACGTCTCCGGCCTGATCAGCCACAACGACCCGAACCTCGACAACGTCATCTTCCGGGACGGTGTCGCGGTCGCGCTGATCGACTTCGATCTGGCCGGACCGGGATCGGCGTTGTGGGACGTCGCCACCGCGGTCCGCCTCTGGGCACCGCTTCGGCCCGACGCGGACATCGCCGACGTACGACGAGGCCGCACGCTGACCCGTCTCCGGCGTTTCGCGGACGCCTACGGCCTGACCGAATCCGACCGCCTCCGCCTGGTCGATGCGGCCGCCCACAACCACATCTGGTGCATGGACTACGTCCGCCGCGGCGCCGAAACCGGCCACCCCTGGTTCCGCCAACGCTGGACCACCGGCGAAGCCGAACTCACCGACCGAACCAACCACTGGTTCAAGACCCAGGCGGCCGCACTTCGTCAGGCTCTGCTGTGAGTTCGCGCTCCGCCTCGGCTCTGCCCTCGTAGTACGACTCCTGCTGCCTGCGGATGAAGTGGGGGAGGAACGGGGTAGGACCTGTCGGCCACATCGGGACGTCCTGGTTGCTCAGGAACGCAACGATCCAACCGGCGACGGTCAGCCCGACCAGCGCCATCCAGCCGTTCCGGCAGATCCATGGTCCGTCGTCGGCGATGAGGCCCCGCCGGCTCACCGCGCCGACCGCCAGCAGCAAAGCCGTTGCCGCGAGCAGGACGACAGTTGCGGCAAGGGGCGCGCCATGGACCTCGGCATACGGGCCGTGGTGCCGAAGGACCAGAACGATACCCACTGCCCAGACGACCGCCAGGAGCCCGTAGATCGCGGCACCCAGCTTCAGCTTCGGCATGACGACTCCTGGGGCGGTGGGCGGTGTGCCCCGGATATCGCGGCGGTGGGGATCGGCGTTACCGGGGGCCGAGGGGGTCTTCGTCGGGTGGGGTGGGGGTGCGGCGGGTGGTGTTGGTGAGGGAGCGTTCGGGGAGCCAGAGGATGAAGGTGCTGCCGACGCCGAGCTCGGAGTGGAGGGAAACGGTGCCGCCGTGGGACTCGGCGATCTGGCGGACGATGGCGAGACCGAGGCCGGCCCGGCGCTGACCCGTCGACGGGACGGTCGCGGGATGTTGCCGTTGGCCCGCGCGGAAGAAGCGGTCGAAGACCCGGTCCGCGTCGTCGGCCGCGATGCCCGGACCCTCGTCGCGGACCGCGATCCAGGCCCAGCCGTTGCGACTGCCGACGGCCAGAACCAGTTCGCTGCCACCGCGGGCCAGCCGGACCGCGTTCGAGAGCAGGTTGTCGACCGCGCGCCGCAGCGCCGACGCGTCCCCGGCCGCGGTCGGTCCGGGGGAGAGACGTCGTACGACGTGCAGCTCGCGATCGGCCGCGAGCAGTTCGTACTCCTCGGCCGCTTCGCCCGCGATCGTGGCCAGATCCACGTCCGCGTCGACGAAAGCCGGTGACGACCGCCGCGCCGAGGCAAGCAGATCCTCGACCAGCCGCGTCATCCGCTGGATCGCGCGGCTCACGATCGCGGTCGCCTGGGCGCGGTCCTCCGGTGGGGTGTCGTCATGCGCGAGTACGGCGTCGACGTTCGCCTGGATGACTGCCAGCGGGTTGCGCAGCTCGTGGGACGCGTCGTCGACGAGTTGGCGTTGCGCCACGAATGCGGACTCGAGCCGGCCGAGCATGTCGTCGACTGTGTCGGCCAGGTTCCGCAGTTCGTCCCGCGGTCCGTCCAGCGCGATCCGGCGGGACAGATCGGTCGCCGAGATGTCCTGGGCGGTCGCGGTGATCCGCCGTACCGGCCGCAGCGCCCGCCCTGACAACCACCAGCCGGTGCCGAGGCTGACCAGGAACAGCCCGGCCATGCCCACGGCCGAGTAGTTCCGCAGGCTCTGCAGGGTCTGGTAGTTCACCGCGGACTGGAGGCTGGAGATCTCGGCGGCCTGGATCACCTGGCCCTGCTTGAGATGGAGATTGCCCTGGGGATCCTTGTAGTACTTCTGGACCTCGATCTGGTTCAGCGGCTTCGGGTCGAGAATCTGCGACAGCGCGAGGTACACCCCGCCGAGCAGCAACGCCGAGAGCACGATCAGTACGGCGGAATACGTCACCGTGAGCCGGAACCGGATCGTCTGGGTCCACGGCGGCCGCTTGAGTTTCATGCGTCACCTCTGAGTCGGTAGCCGCGGCCGATGACGGTTTCCAGCACGGGTTCTTCGCCGTCCTGGGTGAGTTTGCGGCGCAGGGTGCCGACGGTCACCCGGACGCTCTGGGTGAACGGATCGGCGTTCTCGTCCCAGACGTGCTCGAGCAGTTCCTCGGCCGAGACGACGTGACCGGGCCGCGACATCAGATACCGCAGTACGCCGAACTCCTTCAACGTCAGCGGGAGTTCGCGACCGGATCGGGTGGCGAGGTGGCGGGACGAGTCCAGGACGAGGTCGCCGACGTGCAACTGCGTGCTGCCGTTGGTCACGTCGCGGCGGAGCAGCGCGCGGATCCGGGCGAGCAGCTCGACCAGTGCGAACGGCTTGGTCAGGTAGTCGTCCGCGCCCTCGTCGAGCCCGCGGACCCGGTCGGCGAGCGAGGCCCGGGCGGTCAGCATCAGCACCCGCAGCTCCCGGCCGGACGCCACCTCGATCTCGCCCCGCCGGACCGCGCGGCACAGGTCCAGGCCGTTGGTGTCCGGCAGCGTGATGTCCAGGATCGCCAGGTCGTACGCCGTGGTCGCGAGCTTCTCCATCGCCTCGGCCCCGGTCGTCGCCGCGTCGACTGCGTACCCGGCCCGGCCGAGTCCGGAGCGCAGCGCGCTGACCAGGCCTTCCTCGTCCTCCACCACCAGTAGTCGCACGCAACCAAGGTAGCGAAGCGGTCCTCGTGATCCGGCCTGCTCTTTCGGCGGACTTTCGCTCTGCTTTCCGGCCGTTTTCGCACCCACCTGATGAGCTGAGCACCAATCGATCGAAGGAGATCCGATGAAGAAGCTCATCCTCGGTACAGCAGTCGTCGTCGCAGCTCTTGGTGCCGGTGGGGTCGCCTACGCGGCCGGCAACGACCCGGCACCCGAACAGGGGTACGTCACCGTCGACGAGGACGCCACCACACCGTCGCCCCAGCAGCAGAACGGGACGCGGGAGGACTGTCCCGAGAAGAACGGCGGTCAGGGCCAGGGCAACCAGGGCGAGCAGCCGGCCCAGCCTGAGCAGAACCCGGCCGGGAACGCATGACAGCGGCAACTCTCGAACATGCGTTGTTCGAGGTGAAGAAGGTCGTTGTCGGCCAGGATCACCTGGTCGAGCGGATGCTGGTCGGTTTGCTCGCCCGCGGACACTGTCTGCTGGAAGGCGTGCCCGGTGTCGCGAAGACGCTCGCCGTACGGACGCTGGCGGAGGTGATCGGCGGGAAGTTCGCACGGCTGCAGTTCACGCCCGACCTGGTGCCCGGCGACATCACCGGCACCAGGATCTGGCGGCCGTCGGCCGAGGGGTTCGACACCGAGCTCGGCCCGATCTTCGCCAACCTGGTGCTCGCGGACGAGATCAACCGCGCACCCGCCAAGGTGCAGTCCGCCTTGCTGGAGGCGATGGCCGAGCATCAGGTCAGCATTGGCGGCACCACCTACCAGTTGCCCGAGCCCTTCCTCGTCCTCGCGACGCAGAACCCGATCGAGTCCGACGGCGTCTACGCGCTGCCCGAAGCGCAGCGGGATCGGTTCCTGCTGAAGATCACGGTCGACTACCCGAGCCCGCTCGAGGAGCTGACCATCCTGCAACGGATGAGCGCGCACCGGCCGCACGCCAACGCCGTACTTGGTCCGGAGCAGGTCGCACAGTTGCAGGAGGCAACGGACGACGTCTTCGTCCACAACGCTGTGGCGGAGTACGTCGTACGCCTGGTGCACGCGACCCGGGTGCCGGCGCAGTACGGGATCGACGATCTGGCCGGCGTACTGGAGTTCGGCGCGAGCCCGCGGGCCACGCTCGGCCTGGTCGCGGCCGGGCGGGCGCTGGCCTTACTGCGCGGTCGGGACTACGTCCTGCCGGCCGATGTGTACGACGTCGCCCTCGACGTGATGTCACACCGGCTGGTCCTGACGTTCGACGCGCTCGCCGACGGAGTCGACCCGCGCGCGGTGGTCGCCCGGATCCTGCACACCATCGAACAACCCCACGTGGTCCCGGCCGACGACGCGCAGGGCTCCGCGGCGTGATGACTGTGCTTTTGGCCGGGCCTTCGGCGCCGGCGGGTCATGGGGCTTTGACTCCCGGCCTTCCCTCGTCACTCCAGTCGCTTCGCTCCCTCCGCTCCTCAGTCCAGGCCGGGAGGCCCCAAGA